>CAYXUI010000066.1:0-8084 GCA_964468195.1 uncultured Oscillospiraceae bacterium
ACCTTGCCGGAACGGTTGCCGTTCCAGAAATAGGTCACATGGCCGTACTTCTGGGTCTCGGACAGGGCATACTCATGGATACCGGCGGCGCAGAGCACCTCGGTCAGGGTGTTGGTGATGACGGGGGGCTGCACCAGATAGTGCTCGGGGATGTTCAGGTCACCATCATACTGCAGCATACCGGCAAACTTCACACCGGTGTAGCCGGGACGGTCGAACTTGTCAAAATCCTTCCGGTCGAAGGCCAAGGAGATCTCCTGAGCCCGGTCGCCACGGAAGTTGAACAGGATCACGCTGTCGCCGTTGGCGATCTTGGCCACGGGCTCGCCGTTTCTTGCCACCACGAAAGCGGGCAGATCCTGGTCGATGCAGCCGGTCTCGGCGCGGTAAGCCTCGATGGCCTCTGCAGCAGAGGCGAACTGACGGCCCTTGCCTTCTACATGGGTGCGCCAGCCCTGCTCCACCATGGCCCAGTTGGCTTCATAGCGGTCCATGGTGATCTGCATACGACCGCCGCCGGAGGCGATGGCGTAGTCACAGCCCTCGGTGTTCAGTTCCTTCAGCACGCCTTCCAGCATCTGGACATATTCCAGAGCGGAGGTGGCGGGAACGTCGCGGCCGTCCAGCAGGATGTGGCAGTAAGCCTTCTTCACACCCTCGGCGTGGGCCTGCCGCAGCAGAGCAATCAGGTGATGGATGTTGGAGTGAACGTTGCCGTCAGACAGCAGGCCAAGGAAGTGCATGGCCTTGTCCTGGGCGTTGGCCACCAGATCTTTCCAGGTGGCGGACTGGTACAGAGAGCCGTTCTCGATGGACTCACCCACCAGCTTGGCACCCTGAGAGTAGACCTGGCCGCAGCCCAGAGCATTGTGGCCGACTTCAGAGTTACCCATATCATCATCGCTGGGCAGACCGACGGCAGTGCCGTGGGCCTTCAGGTAAGTATGGGGGCAGGTAGCCAGAAGGTGATCCAGAGTGGGGGTCTTGGCGACCTTCACAGCGTCACCGCTGCCGCCGTCACCCTTGCCAACGCCATCCATAATCACCAGTACGATCGGTTTTTCCATAATAAAATACCTCCAAAAGCGAGTGATTCGCATAGTTTTACATTTTATCGGTCTTATTATTTTACATCATTTCTTGAGAACTTACAACTACTTTTTTATTTTTTCCGTTCCAAACAAAAAAGCCGCCGGGAAAATCCCAAAATGGTGGATTTTCCCGGCAGATGTTAAAAAAGTCTTAAGTCCACCCTTGTTGCCAGGGGCATTAAGAAGTTGACAGTTGACAATGGACAGTTGACAGTTATATTTCCCAACAATAGCTGCTCGTACTTTTCATTCCCTTTGTGAGAGATAACTGACAATACCAATATCCGCAAAATATGTTGCCATTTCCAACCGGTGACGAATCGGGTGACACCCAATGGTGTAACGATTACATCCAGTCTGTCAGGCTCGCATCAGGAGCGCGCCTTGCCCGCTTAATACCGGTCCCGTCTGTTGCTCCGGACGATCATGGCACCGGCGATCAGGAAGGTGATGACGCCTACCACCATTAACAGGCCGATCCAGCTTCTGCTGCTGAGGAGGGAGCCGGAGGATGTTACCGGTTCCGTTTCTTCCGTGGGCTCTTCGAAGAGGGTCAGTTCTGTGGGCTCGGTGGTGGATTCTGTGGCGGGAGCGGTGGTAGGCTGCGTTTCGGGGACAGTGGTTTCCGGGACAGTGGTCTCGGGTACTGTGGGTTCGATGGTGGGTTCCGTCACATCCTCGGCAATGAGCATCATGGCCGCTTCGGTGGCTTCTGTGGCATCTTCCACAGCTTCCGTTTCTTCGGTGGATTCCGTTTCGGTGTAGCCGTTTTCCATGATGTCCTCACTTGCCATGAAGAAGCTGACCATGCCGCCATAGGCAGACATCACCGCATTGGTATACTCCCAGGCCCAGGGGCTGTTGGGAGGATAGAACACGGAAATGAAGTTGCCGGTGTTCATACAGGCGCTCTTGAAGGAGGGCATGATGCCGCCCTCGCAGATGACCCGCTTCAGCTGGCCACAGTTGCGGAAACATTCTTCTCCAAAGATGCGGAAGCTTTCCGGCAGACGGATCTCCACAATGTCGTTACAGTCGTAGAAGGCCCGCTTGCCGATTTCTCGCATGCTGTCGCCAAAATCGATGGTTTCCAGCGCGTCGTAATTTTCAAAGGCACCGTCGCCAACCTTGGTGACGCCACCGGTGAAAATGACGGTTTCGATCTTATCTTTGAAGGCCGCCCAGGGCTGACCGGCTTCCATATCGCCGCTGCCGGAGATGGTCAGGGTGTGGTTGTCATACTTCCAGGAAAATTCCCCGAAAGTGCCGCTGGTCTCCTCGGCAGCCATGGCTGCCGGGGCAAGACACAGCACCAGCAAGAAAGCCGCCAGCAGAGTTGTAGTAATTCGTTTTGTCATGGTTGATACTTCCTTATGTTAGTTGACAGTTGATAGTTGACAGTGGACAGTTGTGGTATCCCCTTCGGGGATGGATTAAAATTTGTAATGCAAACCAAGTATTAAAACACCGATGTCATCCCGACCAAGGCGAAGCGCAATCCCTTCCCCCGGGGGGAAGGTGCCCCGAAGGGGCGGAAGAGGAACGGCGAAACCTTACGCCTTGCAGGAAGTCTATTACAGCGCAAAAGCCATAACATTTCCGCCCGCATTCCTCTTCAGACACCGCCTTGTGGCGGTGCCAGCTTCTCCCCGGGAGAAGCGATATGCGGGCTTCGCCCGCCCTCTACGAAAGTATCAATTCTTGATTCGCATTTATAATTCAATTCATGGTTCCGTCTGCACGCCGGAATAGCTCCCCGATCCTTTCCCGGAGGGCTATAGCTTCAGGGCGGTCGGAATCGCCCCAGGTGTCGATCCACTGGGCGGAGGCGGTCTGGGCTTCTTTTAACGTTGCCAGATCGAAGCTCAGGTCTGCCACCCGGAAGGCGGGCAGGCCACTTTGCCGGGAGCCGAAGAAATCACCGGGGCCCCGGAGTTTCAGGTCTTCTTCTGCGATACGGAAGCCATCGGTGGTCTTGCACAGAGCTTTCAGGCGTTGCAGTGTTTCGGGGTTGCGGTTGTGGGTGGTGAGGATGCAGTAGCTTTTCTCCTTGCCCCGACCCACTCGACCCCGGAGCTGATGGAGCTGGGAAAGGCCGAACCGGTCGGCATCTTCAATGACCATCAAGGTGGCATTGGGCACATCCACACCCACTTCGATGACAGTAGTAGCCACCAGCACATCCGCTTCCCCTCGGGCGAAGGCGGACATGGCCGCTTCTTTCTCCGCGCCCTTCATCTGGCCGTGGAGCAGAGACACCCGCAGATCCGGAAATACGGTCTGCTGCAAGGTCTCCGCCCAGACCGTGGCGGATTTGATGCCCAGCTCAGAGTTTTCTTCCACCGCAGGGCAGACCACAAAGCACTGGTGTCCCTCCGTCACCTGCCTGCGGATGAAGGCATTGATCCGGGCCCGGTAGCTTTCGCCTACCAGGAAGGTGTCCACATCCTCCCGTCCCGGAGGACGTTCGTCCAGGATGGACACTTCCAGATCCCCGTACATCAGCAGGGCCAGGGTACGGGGGATAGGCGTCGCTGACATGACCAGCACATGGGGATCCTCTCCTTTTGCACTGAGGCGGCTGCGCTGGGCTACACCAAAGCGGTGCTGCTCGTCGGCGATGACCAGCCCCAGGTCGGCAAATTGGGTATCCTCCGTCAGCAGGGCATGGGTACCGATGACCAGCTGAATTTCTCCCAGAGCCAGCTGCTCCCGGAGATTCCGCTTCTGTTTGGCAGTCATGGAGCCGGTGAGGAGCCCCACGGTGATACCCAGAGGGGCAAAGAGTTTATCCAGAGAGGCAAAGTGCTGCTCCGCCAGAATTTCCGTAGGCGCCATCAGAGCGGATTGCTTCCTGTTCCGGGCGGCGCAATAAGCCGCTGCGGCTGCTACCATGGTCTTGCCGCTGCCCACATCTCCCTGCACCAGACGGTTCATGGGAGTGCCTTTGCCGAAATCCGTGAGGATCTCCGAAATGGCCCGCATTTGCGCCCCGGTGAGGGAGAAGGGCAGGGCGTTGTAAAAGCCTTCCATATCCAGAATATCATAGGGCTGGCATTGCTTTTCCGCCCGGGCGGCTCGCATCAGGGACAGTCCTGCGGAAAAAACAAAGAATTCTTCAAAAATCAGCCGCCGCTTGGCCTGCTCCGCCTGCGCCATATTCTCCGGCTCGTGGATGGCGGTATAAGCGTCCTCTGCCGGGAGAATATGGTAAGCGGACCTGACTTCCTCTGGCAAAATCTCCGCCGGGGGATCACAGACCGCCAGCGCCTGCCGGACGGCTTTCAGCACGGCGGCGTTGGTCAGCCCTGCCGTCAGCGGGTAGATGGGCAGGATCCGCCGGGTGGTGACACCGGGGGTATTGGGGTCTTCAAAGACCGGATTGGTCATGTTATAGCCCACGAAATCCCCGGATACAGCCCCATAGAAGATGTATTCTCCCCCGTAGCGCAGCTGCTCGGCGGCGAACTTGCTGTTGAAAAAGGTGATGTTCAGCCGGCCGGAGTGATCTGCCACCTGCAGCTTGGTCATGTCCAGGCCCTTGCGGATGTGGGCAGTCCGGGGAGTATTCATCACCACTGCCCGGAAACAGGCGGGCTGATCCGGCTCCAGATCGGCGATATTGACCAGTTTTGTCCGGTCTTCATACCCTCTGGGGAAATGGCAGATCAGGTCCCGGAGGGTAAAGATATTTAAGTTGGCAAAGAGCTTCGCCTTGCTGGGACCGATGCCCCGCAGGACGGTAATGGGATCAGAAAGCTGGGCCACAGGGCATCACCTCCGGAAGTTTCCTCTATTATAAACCATTTTTTCCTCTGGCGCAACGGGAATCTGCTCGCAGGCTGTCGAGAGGGAGGCGCCAAAAGATCCTTCTTTTTGTAGGGTGGGGGCATGCCCCCACCGACCAGGTAACGATGGTTGTGCGGTTGGCGGAATGCTACCGCAGTAAAGGTGACACATCAGATTGCCTTCAAAACAGGAACTTTACCGAAAATTTGCAACAATCTGTGATGCAGGCGGGATATTTTCTATGCAACCCACCGGTTACAAACCGGTGGTGCATCGGCGGGGTCATGACCCCGCCCTACGAAAGGAATGGGTATGGTCATGCCAACAAATGGCATGAAAAAACTCCCTCCGGAAAGTCGGGAGGGAGATATTTTCAGAGAAATCAGGCCAGCTGGTTCAGCTTCAGAGTCATGCTGCTCTTCTTGCGGGCAGCATTGTTCTTGTGCAGCAGACCCTTGACGACAGCCTGGTCAACAGCCTTGACGGCAACCTTGTAGGCAACCTCGGCATTGGCCTTGTCGCCGGACACCAGAGCGGCGTCGAACTTCTTCAGGTTGGTCTTCAGCTCAGACTTGTCAGCCTTGTTCTTCTCATAAGCGATCTTGGAAGAAATGACATCCTTCTTAGAGGACTTAATGTTGGGCATGTAGCGCACCTCCTTCTTCTAATATTCCATACAGTTAAGCATTATAACGCTTTTGTCAAATAAAATCAACCCCCTTTTTGAAAAAAATCCCGCTGGCAGTGTTCGGCAGGGGCCTGTAGGGGACGGGGTCCCCGTCCTGTGTGGCAATACCTTCCCTTTGGGAAAGGTGGGGGAGATATCTTTCGTTAGACCTTCAGGCGGCATGAAGCGTCGAAGGCGCCGCCCCTGCAGGGATGGGAACTGTGTACAAGCGGGACGGGGACCCGCCCCCTACGGGCCGTTGCTTTGTCAAGTCCTACTTTTTGCACAAAGATTTTTCCTTTGGCAAAATCCACCACCTGCAAAAAAGTGGGAAAACTGTCGAAAGCTGTCACATGGTGTTATGGAAACCGAAAATGGATATCCACAATTCACACACCCTGTGGAAAACTCCTGTGGACAAAACTGTGGAGAATGTGGAAAACTCTGAGTTATCAACAGAAAATGGGCCTGTTTTCAAAATATTCACAACCTGTGGAAAAGACTGCATATCCGGTTGCATAAAAAGTCGTTTCATTCGTGGAAAGGCGCGTTACGTCACCGGCGGCCAAAGGCTTTTTCTTCACAAAATCAGAAGAAAAAGTTTACAAAATGTAAAAAACGGCGTCAATATTTGTTACAACTTCCGCTCTGCCCCAGAATTTTTGTGAAAAACCCCCAAATCCTCCCTTGAGTTTCTACAGGTATCATTTTTCTGCAGCCGGGAAATACTGTATCTATCCTGTGATACACAAAAGGAGGGATCCCATGCAGGGAAAAGTGGAGATCTGCGGTGTAAATACTTCCCAGCTTTCCGTTCTTCCACAGGAGCAGATGGATACGCTGCTGCGAAAAGCCAAGGCAGGAGACGCTTCCGCCCGGCAGACCCTCATCGAAGGGAATCTGCGGCTGGTGCTTTCCGTGATCCAGCGGTTTGACAAGCGGGGGGAGAATCCGGATGATCTGTTTCAGGTGGGCTGCATCGGCCTAATCAAGGCTATCAGTAATTTCGACCCGGACAAGCAGGTGCGGTTTTCCACCTACGGCGTGCCCATGATCGCCGGGGAAGTCCGGCGGTATCTCCGGGACAACAGCGCCATCCGGGTGTCCCGTTCCATCCGGGATGTGGCTTACCGGGTTTTGCAGTGTAAGGAAGCTCTGACCACTGCCCTGGGCAGAGAGCCGAAGCTGGAAGAAATCGCAAAGGAACTGTCCTTGCCGGTGGAAGAAGTCAATCAGGCTTTGGATGCGGTCTGCGCCCCGGTGAGCCTGTATGACCCGGTGTACGAAGGGGGCGGTGACCCTTTGACGGTGATGGATCAGGTTCGGGATACCAAAAACACCGAGGACGGCTGGATGGAACACATCACCTTGCGCAATGCCTTCCGGGAACTGAATCCCCGGGAAAAGCAGATCCTCTCCCTGCGATTTTACGATGGAAAGACCCAGATGGAAGTGGCGGGAGTGCTGGGGATCTCCCAGGCCCAGGTCTCCCGGCTGGAAAAAGGTGCCATTGCAGCTATGCGCAAATCGGTCACCATATCGTGAAAATAATGGACAGTTGACAGTGCGGATCAAGCGTTAAGTAGCCCCGAAAGCCTGTCATCCCGACCGAGCAAAGCGAGCGGAGGGATCTTGGCACCGATTTTACTGCAAATGTCCCGTAAGTGCGTAGATCCCTCCACTCGCCTACGCTCGGTCGGGATGACATTCTAAACTTTTAAGCGTTACAATCTACCGCAGCATAATCTTCTGGCATATTTGCCAAACCGCCACATATCCTTTTCCAAAAGCCGGATCCGGGAGGGGATACCATGACCATTCGATTTTCCGACCTGCAATGCAAGGAAGTGATCTGTGTGGCCACAGGCCAGCGCCTGGGGTTTGTGGCGGATGTGCAGGTGGAAATGCCCCAGGGGCAACTCCGGGCCATCATCGTGCCCTGTCCCTGCCGGGCAGGGGCATTGATCGGCCGCCGGGAAGACTATGTAATCCCCTGGGGCTGCATCAAGCGGGTAGGGCCGGACATCGTGCTGGTGGATACCAATCCCAATGAGTGCAGAACACAAAGGCAACGGCCAAAGGGGTGAAGAAATTACAAATTACAAATTACGAATAAATTACGAATTATAAATTTTTGATATATCAGAAAACATGTCATTCCGAGCGTAGCGCAAGCGAAGTCGAGGAATCTTGGCACAAACCGTCTTTTGTGCAGTGGGGCAGTGCCAAGATCCCTCTACTCGCTTTGCTCGGTCGGGATGACAGGAATAGCTGTCAACTGCCAAATTTGTCCCAAAATTCCGGAAGTTTTTTGAAAAAAACTATTGCAAAACAGAACCGGATACGCTATAATGTTTCGGCATGGGCTTTGACCCGTGACATTTTACAAACCACACACCCGGGGACCGGCCTGCCCAGTGTCTGTTTTTGACGGCTTGTCGGGATGATCGGGGTGGAGGAACAAACAAAAGGAGATTTATCAAAATGGCTGTCGTATCTATGAAGCAACTGCTGGAAGCCGGTGTCCACTTCGGTCA
>CAYXUI010000067.1:0-7889 GCA_964468195.1 uncultured Oscillospiraceae bacterium
CCGAATCCACCAAGGAGATCCAGCGCAACTGGATCGGCAAATCCACCGGCGTGGAAGTGGACTTCCAGCTGGTGGGCGGCGGCGAATTCTCCATCTACACCACCTGTATTGAGACCATTTACGGCATCACCTTCATGGTGCTGGCTCCTGACGGCAAGATCGTGGAAGGCCTGATGGACCGTGTTCAGAACAAGGAAGAAGTCCAGGCTTATATCGACGAGACTGTGAAGAAGTCCGACATGGATCGTACTGAGCTGAACAAGACCAAGTCCGGCTGCCCCCTGAAGGGCGTGTACGCCATCAATCCCGTCAACGGCAAGGAAGTGCCCGTATTCATCGGCGACTTCGTGCTGGCCAACTACGGAACCGGTGCGGTCATGGCTGTCCCCAGCCACGACCAGCGTGACTTCGAGTATGCCATCGTCCACAATATCCCCATGATCCAGGTCATCGAAGGCCGGGATGTGTCCGAGTGCGCCTTTGAAAAGCAGGATTATCTGGGCAAGGGCTGCCGTCTTCTGAACTCCGAGGAGTTCACCGGCATGACCGTGGAGGAGGCCAAGGAGGCCATCACCTGCAAGCTGGAACAGCAGGGCGTTGCCCGCCGGAAGAATAACTACCACTTCCGGGAGTGGATCTTTGCCCGTCAGCGTTACTGGGGCGAGCCTGTTCCCTGCGTCTACACCGAGGACGGCGAGACCGTCTTCCTGCCGGATGAAGAGCTGCCTCTGATCCTGCCTGAACTGGAAGATTACAAGGGCAAGGGCGGTCAGGCTCCTCTGGAGAATGCCACCGAATGGAAGCAGTATAATGCCCACGGCATCAAGGGCCTCCGGGAAACTTCCACCATGCCCGGCAGCGCCGGCTCTTCCTGGTACTACATGCGCTATATCGATCCGAAGAACGATAAGCAGCTGTGCGATCCCGAACTGCTGAAGCACTGGCTCCCCGTTGACCTGTACGTTGGCGGCCCGGAGCACGCCGTGGGTCACCTGATGTATTCCCGGATCTGGAACCGGTTCCTGTATGACGAAGGCATTTCTCCCGTGAAGGAGCCCTTCCAGAAGCTGGTCCACCAGGGCATGATCCTGGGTGAGAACGGCATCAAGATGGGCAAGCGGTTCCCGGAATTTGTGGTGAACCCCAGTGATATCGTCCGGGAGTACGGCGCCGATACTCTGCGGCTGTATGAGATGTTCATGGGTCCCCTGGAAGTTTCCAAGCCCTGGTCTTCCGACGGTGTCAAGGGTGCAAAGAAGTTCATCAACCGTGTGTGGAACTTCTTCTCCGAAAGTGCCAACATCACCGACACCGATGACGGCAAGCTGACCAAGATCTACCACCAGACCGTGAAGAAGGTCACCTCCGACTTTGAGACCCTGGGCTTCAATACTGCCATTGCCCAGATGATGGTCTTTGTCAACGAGGTCTACAAGAACGGTACCTGCCCCAGAGAGTATGCCGAGGGCTTCATTAAGATGATCTCCTGCATCATCCCCCATGTTGGCGAAGAGCTGTGGCAGCTGCTGGGCTATGACACCACCATCGCCTATGAGAAGTGGCCGGAGTACTCCGAGGATAAGTGCAAGGATGCCGAGGTCACCATTGCCGTCCAGGTCAATGGTAAAATGCGTGGCACCGTGGTCATGGATGCGGACATGGAAAATGACGCTGTTGTGCAGAAGGTTCTGGCCGACGAGAAGATCGCCCGGTTCCTGGAAAAGAACGGCGGCGAGATCCGCAAGACCATCGTGGTCAAGAATAAGCTGGTCAACCTGATCGTAAAATAAGGAATATTCTTTCATGCGAGCCGGTGCTACAGCACCGGCTCGCAATGGCATTTTTATTTTTACAAAAAAATTTGTAAAAAAAGAAAATTCCGTATTGACAATTGGGGAAAGAATGTATATAATATTCAAGCCTACTGATAGGCCCTGAACGCATCCAGGACTTAGCCGGATGCCATCGGAGGGAGGGAAAACAATGTCTGAAATTCGCGTCAAGGAAAACGAATCTCTGGAAAGCGCTCTGCGTCGCTTTAAGCGTAGCTGCGCCAAGGAGGGCGTTATCGCTGAAGTTAAGAAGCGCGAGCATTACGTCAGCCCCAGCCTGAAGCGTAAGCAGAAGTCTGAAGCTGCCCGTAAGAACAAGAGAAAGTTCTACTAATCGATCCCTCTTGAATACGCTCAAGACCGCCTTGCGAAAGCAGGGCGGTTTTTGCGTTCAATGGGTTTACATTTTGGTAAAACCGTGATAAAATGGACAGGTTAAATGGGAAAGTGCGACTTTCCCGGAAGAATAGAACGGCAGAGGATCTTGCCGTGAAGGAGCTTCCTTATGGTTCAGTTGAACGACAGCTATTTGCGGCCGAAAAAGGCTGCATGGCTGCGAAAAATGTATGATTCTCCCTTTGAACTCCGGCAGGAGCTGGAAGTTTGGGAGGGAAGGAATGCCACCATCCTTCCTCTGCGGGAGGTGCCGGGTGACACGGTCCTCTTTGGCCGGGGCGGCGTGGTGGATGAAACAGGCGGTTATGTGCCTCTGTCCGGTATTCCCAGCCGGATTGATTTGTCTTATCCGGTGGAAAATACCCAATACCGGGATGAAAAGGTGGTCTACTGCGGTTTCCTGGTGAATCACTGGGGCCATTTCCTTGTGGAAGCCGTGACCCGGTTGTGGTATGCCCTGGAAGGGGACAGCACGATCGATAAATATGTCTTCTTTCTGGAAGAAGGGGAACATCGGGAAATCACCGGGAACTACCGGGAATTTTTCAAACTTCTGAAGATCTGGGAGAAAGTCGAAGTGATCAACACCCCGGTGACCTACCGGGAAGTGGTGGTGCCCCAAACGGCCTTCCAGTGCATGGGCTATTATTCCCAAAAGTATCTGGACATGTTCGACTTTATGGCAAAGAACGTGGTGCCGGAGGAAGCGTGGAAGCCCATTGATAAGATCTACTTTACCCGGAGCCATTTTGCTAAAGAGAACGGCTACGAGTTCGGACTGGATTCTTTGGACGATTACTTTGCCAGGAACGGCTTTACCATTCTGGCTCCGGAGAAGCTGCCCCTTGATGAGATGATTTTCTATCTGCGCCATGCCGAAGAAGTGGCCTCCATGTCCGGTTCCACCCCTCACAATATGCTCTTTGCCGGAAACGGCCAGAAGCTGACCATTCTGGAGCGGCTGGTGATGAACGATGACCATCAGGTCTGCATCAACCGGATGCGTCAGCTGGAGGTAACGCCCATCGATGCCAGCTTCCACCTGTATCCGGTGGATTTCTGCGGTCCGTATTTCTTAGGTTATAACGACATTCTGGAGCGCTATACGAAGGAACAGGGAATGGTGCCTCCACAGGAGAAGTTTACCTCCAAGGACTACCGGGAGCGGTGCTTCAAGCAGTATATGCGCTCTTATCACGAAAACTATCAATTCCGCTGGTTTATGGAACCCTGGTACGCAGAGATCACGGACTCCATTTATGAAGCCTATCACGATAATTATCCCTACTTCCGGGAATATCTGGACGGGGAAAAGCCCTTCCTGCGATGCCAGTATTTCCAGCTGCACTACATCAAGCAGGCCATCAAGCGACTGCTGAAAAGAAGGGGGTAAGGCCATGGAGAGAATCGATTACCGCTATCTGCGGCCCAAGAAGGCGGCCGCCCTGAAAAAATGGTGCGATCATCCGGTGGAAGTCCGGGAAAATCCTGCCGTATGGCAGGGAAAAAACGCTACCATTTTGCCCCTGCGCAAAGACCCGGCACTGCAATTTGGCCGGGGCGGCGTGATGGATGAGAATGGGAACTATGTTCCCGAATCTGCCATCCCCCTCCGGGTGGATTTGGGGTATCCTGTGGAGAATGCCCAGTACCGGGACGAAAAGGTGGTTTACTGCGGCTATCTCATCGACCACTGGGGACACTTCCTCATTGAAGCGGTGACCCGGCTGTGGTATTTTCTGGAAGGGGACGAAAGTGTTGACAAGTATGTGTTTTTCCTGGAAGAACATAATCCCCGGGAGATCACCGGAAATTACCGCATCTTCCTGGAGCTTCTGAAGATCTGGGACAAGCTGGAACTCATTACCGAACCCACCACCTACCGGGAAGTGATTGTGCCGGAACTGGGCATCCAGTGCCGCCAGAGCTATACCCCGAAGCTGACAAAGGTCTTTGATGCTGTGGCAGAGAACGTGGTTCCCCAGGCGGATTGGGAGACACCGAAGAAAATCTTCTACAGCCGCAGCCAGTTTCAAAAGGGAATTCCCTATGAATTCGGCTTTGAATGTACTGACGATTTCTTCCGGAAGAACGGCTATACCATCCTGTACCCCGAAAAGGTGCCCCTGGATCAGATGATCCATTATATCCGCCATGCCGAGGTGGTAGCCTCCCTGTCCGGTTCGCTGCCCCACAATATGCTATTCGCCCGGAACGGTCAGAAGCTGGAGATCGTGGAGCGGCTGGTCATCAACGATGACAACCAGACCGACGTGAACCGGCTGCGCCAGTTGCAGGTAACCTACATCGATGCCAACATGCCTGTTTACTCCGTGAATTTCGTAGGTCCCGTCATTGTGGGCTACACAAAAGAACTGGCGAAATTTGCCGAAGATAATGGCTATCTGCCGCCGGAGGAAAAGTATCTGACGGAAGGTTACCGGAAGCAGTGCTTCCGCAACTATATGAAAGCCTACGAGGACCTGTACAACCACCGTTGGTTTATGGAAGACTGGTTCGCCCAATTCGCAGAATCTCAGTACGAGGGCTTCCAGGCCGGCATGGGCTATTTTGGTGACTACATCGACCGGAAGAAGCCCTACCGCTGGTATCATTATTTCCAATTGCACTACTGGAAGCAGTTTGCGAAACGGCTGTTAATGCGAATCAAGAGTTGACGGTGGCAAATGATAAGTTGCCCTTTGGAAAGGCACCTAAGTGTGCAACGTACTGACCAAATGCGTGACGGGGGAATCCAAAGGGGGTGTATTTCCGTGCGGGAGCACGGAACCCAACGCCCTTTTGGCTGATTTCTTTGGTTACTTTCTTGTTCAGCGACAAGAAAGTAACATCCCCAACGGGACAGGAAAGTAAGTCCCCTGCGAACGGCACCAATTCCTGATTGGCATTATTCGTATAAAACGGTAATTTTCATATAAGGAAAGAAAGGATAGAAAAACAATGTCTACCATTCAAGTTCTGAAACCCAAATTCCATATTGACGAATGCCTGGAACAGGTCCGGGAGTGCCTGGAAAAGGGCTGGACCGGCTCCGGCTTTAAGACCGCAGAATTCGAGGAAAAGTGGAAGGAATACACCGGCCACCCTCACGCCTGCTTCCTGAACTCCAATACCTCCGGCCTGCATCTGGCTGTGAATATCCTGAAGCGCCGCTACGGCTGGCAGGGGGGGGACGAAATTATTTCCACCCCCATCACCTTCGTGGCTACCAACCACGCCATCATGTACGAAGGTCTGAAGCCCTGCTTCGCTGATGTGGACGAATACCTGTGCATGGATCCCGTGGACGTGGAAAAGAAGATCAATGACAAGACCCGGGCCATTGCCTTCGTGGGCTACGGCGGCCGGGTGGGTCAGCTGGATAAGATCATTGAGATCTGCAAAAAGCACGACCTGCGGCTGATTCTGGATGCTGCCCATATGGCAGGCACCCGGGTGAATGGTGTGTTCCCCGGCTGCTGGGAGGGTGTGGATGTAACGGTCTACTCCTTCCAGGCGGTGAAGAACCTTCCCACCGGCGACAGCGGCATGATCTGCTTTGCGGACGAATCCATGGACAAGGAGTGCCGCATGGTATCCTGGATGGGCATCAACAAGGATACCTATTCCCGTACCAGCAACGAGGGTACCTATAAGTGGAACTACGGTGTGGACTATCTGGGCTTTAAGTACAACGGAAACGCCATCATGGCAGGTATTGCCCTGGCACAGCTGCCCTACCTGGACGAAGAAAATGCCCGCCGCCGGGAGATCTGCGCCATCTACGACAAGGCTTTTGCCGGAAATCCCAACATCCGCATCATTCCCGCTCCCCATCCGGAGGAGTGCGCTTTCCACATCTACGAGATCGTGGTGCCGGATCGGGAAGCTCTGCTGGCGGAGCTGGCGAAAAATGACATCTACGCCGGTGTCCACTACCGGGACAACACCGAGTTCTCCATGTACACCTACGCCCAGGGCACTTGCCCCGTGGCCCATGAGGTGACCCAGCACATCATCACCATGCCCCTGCACATGTACCTGACGGACGAAGACGTGCAGCGCATTGCGGATATCGTCAACAATTTTGTGAAGTAAAGAAAAAGGGGCATTGCCATGTGCAATGCCCTTTTTCGGAAAGGAATCCATATGCTGTTTTTGGAATATCCTCCCTGCTCTACCTGTCAGAAGGCCAGACGTTGGTTGGAGGAACACAACATTTCCTACACTGCCCGACACATCAAAGAAGAAAATCCCTCCTATGAAGAGCTGAAACATTGGCACGATATCAGTGGATTGCCGCTGAAAAAGTTCTTCAATACCAGTGGCCTTGTGTATAAGTCTCTGAACCTGAAAGAAAAACTGCCCACCATGACGGAAGAAGAACAACTCCGACTGCTGGCTTCTGATGGCATGCTGGTAAAGCGTCCTCTGGTGGTGACGGAGGACGGCAGGGTACTCACCGGATTCCGGGCAGGGGAGTGGGCAGAGGCACTTTCCGGGGAGTGATCCTGTATGGAACAGAATCTGATTGGGCGGAAAGAAAACAAGGCGTTTATGATCCTCTCAGCACTGGGGATCCTGTTTGTGGTGGATGTCCACCTGGGCAGTCCTTTGGGGGTGCTGACCCGCATATTTCCCTATGATTCTTTCTTTATGCCTATGTTTACCTTTATCTCCGGCTATTTTTTTCGGGAGCGCAATTGTAACAGCTGGCGCAGCGTCTGGGACTATGGTCTGAGAAAAGTGCGCAAACTGCTGCTTCCCTATCTGGGGTGGATGGTCTTTTACAGCTGTTTCAATGAACTGCTGTACAGAGCCGGCATCTGGCAGATCCATGGCGCCTCCTTGCGGGAACTGATCTATGGGGTGGTGACTTCCGGGGTGGTGTTTGCCTTCAATTCCCCGGCATGGTTTGCACCCACACTGTTTTGCGTCAGTTGCAGCTACTGCCTGCTCCGAAAACTGTTCCGGAAGGGCTGGCAGGACGAGATCGCTATGGTACTGCTGGCAACGCTGGGCGTCATCGCTGTCTGGTTGTCCGGGACAGCGTTTAACAGCCCACTGCACTACACTCTGCTGAAAACTGCCTTTTTTCTGGAATTTTACCATTTGGGGGTATGGTTTCACAATCGGTGGGAAACCGGATTCGACCGGCTTCCCACCGGTACGGTTTGCCTGGGGGCAATGTTGTGCAATCTGGTGCTGATCGGGCGGTATGGCTCTGCTGTGGAATTTCCGGTCTGTTCCACCATGAGTGGATTTCAAAGTGGCAATCCTCTGCTGCCGCTGCTTACCTCCGTCACCGGTATTGCTTTCTGGCTGAAAATTGCGAAATGCCTTGCGCCGGTGGTGGGACAGAATCCAATGGTGAATTTTATTTCGGATCATACTTTCTGGATCATGACCCATCATATTGGTGGAAAGCACTTGTTTATTGCCCTGTGTGCTCTGTGTGGAGCGACAGGAATCGATTTTGATCAATTTTTAAGCGATGGCCTGTACCTGTACAATTCCCATCTCTGGTGTGCCCCCGCCACATTGCTCTTTACCATGGCGATGCTGGTACTGACGGGAAGACTCTGGGGGCGCTTCAAAAATGGCTTGCTACGGGGAAAAGGAAAACGATAAGAAGGATTGCATAAATAGAGCGCAAATAAA
>CAYXUI010000068.1:0-7792 GCA_964468195.1 uncultured Oscillospiraceae bacterium
ACTTACTTCAGCCTGGCCGCCGTTTCAACCGGAATTTAATTTTTCTACTAACGTATAAATTGAAAACGTAACAGAAAGGCACTGTGCATATGGAACCGATTTACAGCAACTATTCTCCCACCTTCCTGTATGTGGACAAATACCGCTTTCCTCTGGAATGGATAAACGATGCCCACCAGATCCCCTACAATATGCTCCGGTTTCTCTGCTCCGGCTCCGCACGGTTTGTGGTGGACGGCAGGGAGTATGTGGTCAGGCAGGGGGATGTGTTCTACGTCCCACAGGGGAGCCATCTGTATTGCTCGGCACTGGAAGAGGTAGTTTTCATCAGCGTACGTTTCATTGGCTCGATTCAGCTTCAAAATGAGGACATGCTCAAAAGGCTTTGGAACATCCAAACCATCTACCACTTCCCGCCGGAAGACGAAATCGGCCAGCTGTTTGAGAATTTGTACCACAGTGCCATTTCCCGCACCACATACAAACGGTTGGAGACCCGGGGATATCTGAATTTGATTTGTGCGACATTGGCCCGTCAGTCTTCTCAGCGGGAAGAGCCTGAAGAGGCCGTGCAGGCAGAGCGCACCCTGATGGAGTCCATGGACGACATGAAATACATCCGCCGCCGGGCTCTGGCCTCCCAAAACAAGACTGACCCCCGGATCCAGGCACTGGTAGATTATATCACCCTCCACCCGGAGGAGAACCTATCCCGGGAGCAGATGTGTGCCATGTGCGATGTTAGCGAAAGCACTTTGCGGCGGCTGTTTAAGTCCTATATGGGCAAGAGTATCTATGAGTTTACCAAAGACACCAAGATCCTCTATGCGTCTCATCTGCTTATGACCACCAATGTGCCCATTTCCCAGATCGGCTACCAGGTGGGATATGAATCCCCCAGCTATTTCACCAAAACTTTCCGGGAGGTATTCGGCATCAGTCCGCAAGAATACCGAAAATGTTCCCGGGAAGCCTAACCCAATTGGAGGATATTACCAAAAAGCAAATACCTATTTTGTGCACATTGAAAATTAACGATTATATTATGAGCGAGTTGTTATAGTTTTAGAAGCATCTTGCATTGCAAAACTGCCCATAGCTTCACTATAATGATAACAGATCAAAGGGAACGGCCCCAAGAGCTAACCCTGAAAAACAGGAAAATACAAGGAGGAACTTAAAATGAAAAAATTGTTGGCAATGCTGTTGGCCCTGACAATGATTCTGTCCATGGCCGCCTGTGGCACCGAACAGAGCAACAAGACAGAGGACCCCGCCGTCACCAACGCATCCGCTCAGCCCACTCCGAATACCCCCGCTCAGGAAAACAACGACCTGGAAGGCGAAATTACCTTCTGGCACTCCTTCACCCAGGGCGTGCGTATGGAGGCCGTGCAGGCCGCAGCCGAAGCCTTCATGGCTCAGCACCCCGGCGTAAAAATCAACATTGAGACTATGTCCTGGGCAGACTTCAAAACCAGATGGAATGCCGGCATTACCACCGGCGACCTGCCCGACATGAGCACCACCTGTGGCACCGCTGAAGTTGCCGAACTGGTCAACGCCGGTATCATCCAGCCCATGGATGCCAGCATCGATGCTGTTGGCCGGGATCTGTTCTCCGAAACCGTGCTGAACGAGCTGAGCTACAACGGCCAGACCTACGGTCTGCCTTACTACTCCCACGCACAGGTCATGTGGTACCGTCAGGACCTGCTGGATAATGCTGGTCTGGAAATTCCCACTACTTGGGACGAACTGTATGATGCAGCAGTGGCCCTGACTGATGCTGCCAGCGGCCAGTACGGCTGCGCCGTGTCTCTAAGCACCTCCGACTTTATTGGCACCCGCTATCTGAACTTCTACGTCCGCTCCGGTGGTGGCAGCCTGCTCAACGATGATTTGACCGCAAACCTGACCAGTGACCTGGCCATCGAAGGCATCAAGTATTGGGTGAAGATGTTCCAGAACTGCTCCCCTGCTGAGACCATTAACTACGGCATTAACGATCATGCCATGCTCTACTACCAGGGCATCACTGCATTCGACTTCAACTCCGGCTTCCAGATTGGCGGCGTGCAGACCAACCGGGAGGATCTGGTTGACTACATCTCCTGCGCAAACCTGCCCACCATGAATGCCGGCGACGACTACTACAGTGCCGAAGCTTCCCACATTCCTCTGGTCATCTACAAGGATACCGAGAATGCCGATATCTGTGAAGCATTCATCAAGTTCCTGTTTGAGAAGGACAATTATCTGGAATTCCTGAGTGCCGTTCCCGTGGGTATGCTGTCCTCCATCAGTGGCATTTCCGACACCGAGGAGTACAAGAGCAACGAAACCCGTCAGCAGTTTGCCGCACAGGAAGCTGTCATTGAGAAGGCAATGCAGAACGGTACAGCCATCGGCTTCGAGCATGGTCTGAGCGTTCAGGCCGGTTTGCTGACCAGCAACGGAATCGTCGAAGAAATGTTCCAGGACATCATTATCAATGGTGCCGATGTGGAGACCGCTGCCAAGGATGCGGAAGCTCGTCTGAACGAGCTGTTTGACACCATGGTTGGCTAAAAGAACCATGTTCAGCGGGCAGGTGCAGTGCTACCTGCCCGCTGATTTCAGAAAACCCTGAATTACAGAAAGGAAGCTGCTATGAAACCCATTTGCCACAATCGGCTGGGCGGCATTAACGGCAGTCATATCACCAGGTGGTTTTTCGTATTGCCTGCCATGGTGGTGGTGATCTGTCTGCTGGTATATCCGGTGCTCAGCACCTTCTTCTATAGCTTTACAAACCGCAACATGATTCGCACCACATTCAAATATGTGGGCCTGAAAAACTACATTTCCATTCTGGAAGACAAGAAGTTCTATTCTGCCTTTGGAAACTCCCTGATCTGGACAGCGTGCAGCGTTCTGGGGCAGCTGCTGGTGGGCTTCGTGGGGGCTCTGTGTCTGAATCAGGTCAAGAACAAGATTGCAAAATCCACCTTTCGAATTTTGTGCATCATCCCCTGGGCGTTCCCGGCCATCGCCACAGCCATGACATGGAAATGGATGCTCAATGGTATCTACGGCTTCATCCCCATGCTTCTGCTGAAACTGGGGCTTTCCAATGAGCTGGTGCAGTTCCTGTCCAGCAATACCCTGGCTATGGGCACCGTTATCTTTATCAATGTGTGGTTCGGCGCACCGCTGATGATGGTCAATATCTATGCGGCACTGCAAACCATTCCCACGGATCAGTACGAAGCAGCGCAAATCGACGGAGCCAACAGCTTCCAGACTTTCTGCAAGATCACCATGCCCCACATCCGCAATGTGGTAGGCCTGCTGATCGTACTGAGAACCATTTGGGTCTTCAACAATTTTGACTTGATTTACATGCTCACCTCCGGCGGCCCCGGCGGCAGCACCATGACCATGCCGCTTTACATCTACGATACGGGCTGGACAGGCAATGCCATTGGCAAGGCATCCGCTATTTCGGTATTGCTGCTGGTATTTTTGATAGCCGTTACAGTGTTTTACTTCCGGGCCATGAGCCGGGCTGAGAAGAAGGGGGCGTGAATATGGGCAAGCGTCTGAAAAAAGTCACCTGGAAAACCGTGTTTTCCTACAGTTATTTGACGGTACTTGCGGTGATCTCCGTATTCCCCCTGCTATGGCTGCTGGTGTCGGCATTCAAATCCAGCAATGAAATGCTGGGAAATCCCACTGCCTTCTGGCCTAAGGACTGGACACTGGACAATTTCAAAACGGTGCTGATCACGCTGAAATTTACGGTGAATATCAAAAACAGTTTGATCGTCTCCCTGGCCACTACGCTGCTGTGCACCCTGATCTCCACCCTGGCGGCCTACGGCATCATTCGCTTCTTCCCAAAGTTGGGCGATGCCATGACCAAACTGTTGATCGGATCGTATATGTTCCCCTCCATCATGCTCGTGATTCCTTACGCTGTGGTGATGGGCTCTTTAAAACTGACCAACAGTTATTTTGGCCTGATGCTGGTGTATATGTCCTTCAGCGTACCCTATGCCGTGTGGATGCTGATCGGCTTCTTCAAAACCGTCCCCATCGGCATTGAGGAAGCAGCCCGGATCGACGGAGCAAACCGGTTGCAGGTTTTCACCCGGATCGTCATTCCTCTGGTGCGCCCGGGCATTGTTTCCACTGCAATCTACACATTTATCAACGCATGGAATGAATTCCTGTATGCCATGCTGCTGGTGAGCAAATCCAGCAAGCAGGCATTGTCCGTGGCGGTCAAGACGCTGTCCGCTGCGGATATCGTGGACTGGGGCGCACTGATGGCCGCCAGTGCCATTGTGGTCATTCCGTCTATTCTGTTCTTCTGCCTGATTCAGAACAAATTGGCCGGCGGTCTTTCTGACGGTGCCGTCAAATGAGTATGGAGGATTTTGAAATGAAAACGATTGGATATGCAATTATCGGAACCGGCTATTTCGGTGCAGAACTGGGCCGAATTATGGCCCAGCAAGAGGGGGCACGAATTGTAGCAGTGCTGGATCCGGAAAATGGTGAAGCAGCAGCCCGGGAGTTCGGCTGTGATGTAGAAACCAATCTGGATGCCATTTGTTCCCGGGAAGATGTGGATGCCGTCATTGTGGCCACCCCCAACTATCTGCATAAGGAGCCGGTGCTGACGGCAGCCCGCCACGGTAAAAATGTTTTCTGTGAAAAACCTATTGCCCTGAATTATCACGACTGCGACGAGATGGTGGAAGCCTGCGAAAAGGCCGGGGTCATTTTTATGGCCGGGCATGTGATGAATTTCTTCCGCAGTGTCCACCATGCCAAGCAGTTGATTGCCCAGGGAAAGATCGGCAAGGTTCTCTATGCCCATTCTGCCCGCAACGGCTGGGAAGAACCCCAGGAGAGCATCAGCTGGAAGAAAATCCGTTCCAAATCCGGTGGCCATCTGTACCACCATATTCATGAGCTGGACTGCATTCAGTTCATTATGGGTCCGGCAACCCGGGTTACTATGACCGGTGGCAATGTGGCCCACAAGGGTGAGCAGTTTGGTGACGAAGACGATATGCTGTTCCTGAGTCTGGAATTTGGCAACGGAACCTACGCAATCGTAGAATATGGTTCTGCCTTCCGCTGGCCGGAGCACTATGTGCTAATCCAGGGCACGGAAGGTGCTATCCGCATCGACATGTGCAACGTGGGCATGACGGTGAAGACTCCGGCTGGAGAGGAACATTATCTGGTTCACGAGTCCAAGGAAGTGGACGATGACCGTACCCGCATTTATCACAGCACGGAGATGGACGGTGCCATTCAGTATGGCCATCCCGGCAAAAAGCCTCCCATGTGGCTGCACAGCATCATGAAAAATGAGATGTATTTCTTCAACGGCATCATGCACGGCGAGCCAGTGACGGAAGAATTCAAGGATCTGCTCAACGGTAAGGCTGCCCGGGCAGCTATTGCAACAGCCGATGCCGCAACCCTGTCCCTGCGGGAAGACCGAAAGGTCAGTATTTCGGAAGTGATTTAAGCAAATCATAAGGGTGCGTCCCAGGGGGCGCATTTAATAATATCGTATGGCGTTATTCCTGATATAGGGTTACCGCTGTACCTCCAAATTGAATTCGTATAAGACAGAAAAGGCGATACCTGATTGATAAAACCAGGTATCGCCAATTTCTGTTGGCACTATGTACACATAGTCACTGCGCACACAGAGGAACAACCGCTGGTTCGCTTTGAAGGCAGTTGCTCTATCCAGCTGAGCTACTGGCACATTTATATGGAGCGGGTGACGGGAATCGGACCCGCGTATCCAGCTTGGAAGGCTGGTGTTCTGCCATTGAACTACACCCGCAAGTCCTAAGGCTTTACTGATTCAGCCCTGGAATTTCACCATGTTTTTCTGATTTGTCAAGAGTATTTTTCGCATCTTACGGATCTTTTCTCAGCATTCCCCATGCGAAAAAAGGTGCGCCCCGAAGGCGCACCTTTTTGTTAGGTAGCTTACTTTTCGCTGAGGAACTTGTGGATGGCCTCGGCGCCCTTCTTGCCGGCACCCATGGCCAGGATGACGGTGGCTGCACCGGTAACGGCATCGCCGCCGGCGAAGACGCCTTCCCGGGTGGTCATCTCGTCCTCGTTGACAATGAGGCCGCCTTTCCGGTTGGTTTCCAGACCGGGGGTGGTGGAACGGATCAGGGGGTTGGGGCTGGTGCCCAGAGACATGATGACGGTATCCACATCCAGCATAAACTCGCTGTCGGGAACCTGGATGGGACGGCGGCGGCCGGAAGAATCGGGCTCACCCAGCTCCATACGGACGCACTTCATGCCGCAGACACGGCCACTTTCGTCCGCCACGATCTCGATGGGGTTGCACAGAGTTTTGAACTCGATGCCCTCTTCCTTGGCGTGGTGCTGCTCTTCCAGACGGGCGGGCATTTCGGCCTCGCCACGGCGGTAGACAACGTAAACATGCTCGGCACCCAGACGGATGGCGCAGCGGGCTGCGTCCATTGCCACGTTACCGCCGCCCACAACGGCCACGGCCTTGGAGCGGATGATGGGGGTGTCGGCTTCTTCGGTGTAAGCCTTCATCAGGTTGGTACGGGTCAGGTACTCGTTGGCGGACATAACACCCTTGTAGCTTTCACCGGGGATGTTCATGAACATGGGAAGTCCTGCACCGGAGCCGATGAACACGGCCTGATAGCCCATTTCAAACAGCTCGTCGATGGTCAGGACACGGCCGATGACCATATTGGTCATGACTTCCACACCCTGAGCCTTCAGCTTCTCCACCTCGTTGGCAACGATGGCCTTGGGCAGACGGAACTCGGGAATGCCGTAAACCAGCACGCCACCGGCGGTATGCAGAGCTTCAAAGACGCTGACCTGATAACCCTTCTTGGCCAGATCGCTGGCAGCGGTCAGACCGGCAGGACCGGAACCCACAACGGCCACCTTTTTGCCGTTGGACTCTACCTTTTCGGGCATGGCGTTGACATTTTCCCGATACCAGTCGGCAACAAAACGCTCCAGACGGCCAATGGCAACAGGCTCACCCTTGATGCCACGGACGCACTTACTTTCGCACTGGCTTTCCTGGGGGCAGACACGGCCAGACAGGGCAGGCAGAGCGTTGGTGGAGGTGATGATCTCATAAGCGGCCTTGAAGTCGCCCTCCGCCACCTTGGCGATGAATTCAGGGATCCGGACATTAACGGGGCAGCCTTCCACACAGGCAGGCTTCTTGCAGTTCAGGCAGCGGCCTGCCTCTTCCATGGCCTGCTCGGCAGTATAACCCAGAGTGACTTCCTTAAAGTTATGGGCACGAACCTGGGGATCCTGCTCGGGCATGGGGACCTTTACTTTGGACATGTTAGCCATTTCGCGCTTCCTCCTTACTTAATGAGTGCCTTGCCCATGGCTTCCATGCGGCAGGTGTGATGTTCCTTAACATGGGCTTCCCGCTCCACATAGGTGGAGTTACGGCTCATCAGCTCGGCGAAGTCCACCTTGTGGCCGTCGAACTCGGGGCCGTCCACGCAGGCGAACTTGGTCTCGCCGCCCACGGTAACACGGCAGCCGCCGCACATACCGGTGCCATCGATCATGATGGGGTTCAGAGAAACGCTGGTGTGGGTGCCGAAGGGCTTGGTGGTCAAAGATACGAATTTCATCATGGGGATCGGTCCGATGGCCAGAACTTCGTCAAACTGTTCGCCGGCTTCCAGCATCTCCTTCAGAGGCTGGGTGACCAGACCGTGCTGGCCGTAGGAGCCGT
>CAYXUI010000069.1:0-7684 GCA_964468195.1 uncultured Oscillospiraceae bacterium
AAAGGAGCGGGTTTTGCGTTGGGGGATTACACGCCGAAGTAACGCTTGGCGTTGTTGGAGGAGATATCCTGAACCATCTGGCCCAGAGCTTCCATATCGGCGGGGTACTCGCCGTTCTCCACCCAGGTGCCGATGAGGTTGCACATAACGCGGCGGAAGTACTCATGTCGGGTGTAGGACAGGAAGGAACGGGAGTCGGTCAGCATGCCGATGAAGTTACCGAGCAGGCCCAGATTAGCCAGAGAGGTCATCTGCTCGATCATGCCGGTCTTAGTGTCATTGAACCACCAGCCGGAACCATGCTGGATCTTGCCGGGAACTTCGGGACCCTGGAAGGCGCCCAGGAAGGTGCCCAGCTGGGCGTTGTCGCCGGGGTTCAGGGAGTACAGGATGGTCTTGGGCAGCTTGTCTTCCTCGTAGAGCTTGGACATGACCTTGGTCAGCGCCTCGCCGGAATCGGTAATGGCGATGCAGTCAAAGCCGGTGTCGGGGCCCAGCTTCTGGAACATGGCAGCGTTGGTATTCCGCAGGCAGGAGAAGTGGATCTGCATGACCATGCCGTGCTTGGCATACTCCCGGGCGCAGTGCAGCAACAGGGCGGTCTTGTAAGCGTCGATCTCGGTCTTGGTCAGAGCCTCGCCGGCCATGCCCTTCTTGAAGATGGCAGTCAGCTCCTCGTCAGAAGCTTCCACATAGGGAACATAACCCAGACCGTGGTCGGAAGCCCGGCAGCCGTGGTCCACGAAGTACTGGATCCGCTGGGTCAGGGCCTTCTTGACGCACTTGATGCAGTGGAACTCAAAACCGGCAACTTCTTCCAGCTTGTGCATGTACTCGGCAAAGGTGGCCTTCTCGATGTCCAGAGCCTTGTCAGGACGGAAGGAGGGGCAAACCTTGGTCTCCATGGTGGGATCAGCAGCCAACTTTTCGTGCCATTCCAGAGAATCGATGGGATCATCGGTGGTGCCCACCATGTAGACGTTGGACTGCTTCACCAGACCACGAACGGTCATGTTGGGATCGTTGCGGAGCTTGTCGTTGGCCAGGTTCCAGACTTCCTCAGCGGTATCGCCGTTGAGAACGCCGGTATAGCCGAAGTAACGCTGCAACTCCAGATGGCACCAATGGTACATGGGGTTGCCGATGCACTTGGGCAGAGCTTCAGCGAACTTCTGGAACTTCTCCCGGTCGGAAGCGTCACCGGTGATATACTTTTCTTCCACACCGTTGCCGCGCATGACGCGCCACTTGTAGTGGTCGCCGCCCAGCCAGACCTGGGTGATGTTGTCGAACTTGCGATCCTCCCAGATCTCCTGGGGGTTAATATGGCAGTGATAGTCCAGAATGGGCATCTTGGCTGCGTAATCGTGGTACAGACGCTTTGCGGTGTCGTTGGACAGCAGGAAGTCCTTATCCATAAACTGCTTCATAGGAATCAACCTCTTTCGTCAGATTTTTTCAGATCGGATATGCCGATCTTCTCGCTTTTATTATACAGAATATCAGTGAAAAAGCAAATTGTTTTTTGGGTATATGATATGCTGGGTAGAAGATGCCTCGTAGAGGCAACAGAAAGTCGCCCGTTCCTACATGGTTGCTTATCGGCGGCTGGCCATTGGCCGCCCCTGCGGTAAAACAGGAACCTTTTCAAACGGAACGGGAAACCCATCCCCTACGATGTGCAAATTTCAAAACGGCCCGCCGGGATATTCGGCGGGCCGCACTTTGGCTAAAAAATCAATTAAAACCAATCGGCGTAGCCCAGGGAAACCAGATGGTCGTGGCTGTCCTTCAGGCAGTCGAAGGGATCCCGGCCGTAGGAGTCGTCCTGCTCAACCAGGAAGTACTCAGCGCCACCGGCCAGACCGGCTTCGATGCAGGCCTTCAGGGGCAGAGAACCGGCACCCAGTTCAGCGAACCGGACGGGCTGGGAGAAGAAGGCGTTGCCGAAGGCCTTCATGTCGAAGCCGTTGCTCATGTCGGGCATCTCCACGTTGGCGATCTTGTAGTCCTTCAGGTGCAGCAGACGGACGGAATCGGCGTACTTCTTGATGAACTCCACGGGGTTCTCGCCACCACGGTGGATCCAGTGGGTATCCAGCTCGAAGCCCATGTGAGGAGCGTTCTCCCGCAGGACATCCAGCAGATACTTGCCGTTCTCCAGCTTCATGAACTCGATGTGGTGGTTGTGGTAGTACAGGTCGATGCCGTCTTCCTTCAGCTTCAGGCAGTAGTCCTCAGCCTGCTTGGCGAAGTCGATGCACTTTTCCACGTTGCCGATGGCATTCATGGGCATCATGCCGATACGCATCATGTCGCAATCCAGCTCCTTGGCGTCGGCAACCATCTTCTTGTAGTCATCCTCGTTGCACAGATACTCGCCGGGCATGCCGGGAACCATGGGGGCAACAGCAGCGGTGACGGAGGAGATGTTGAAGTTCAGCTCGTCAATGGCACGGCGGAAGCCGGCCACGTTTTCCTTGGTCATGGGGACCTGAGAAATTTCAGCGCAGTGGTAACCGATGTCGGTCAGCTTGCCCATCACTTCAAAGGGCTCAAAGCTGGGCATCTTGGCGGGAGCGATGGTGGACATCTGAACGCCGATCAAACCTTTTTTGCTCATGGGGATACACTCCTTATGTAAATTTTTGAAAAGTTGGGATGGCTTACACTTCCACACACCGGCCGGTGTTGGCGGAGCGGAAAATGGAATCCATCAGTTTGACGATCATGGCACCCTCACTGATGTGGATGTAATCGTCGGTATTCTCGGCCACAGCCTTGTAGAACCGGGCGATGAGCCGGGCATGGGAAGCGCCGTAGTAGAACTTGATACCCTCCAGCTTGGGGGCCTTGCAAATTACGGTACGTTCACCATTTTCGATTTTGAAGAGGGTATTGTCCTCAATGTGGAAAGTTGCCTTTTCCAGAGCTACCCGGATCTGGACGGATTCATTGGTCCAGTTGTTGTTGGTGGCAAAGAACAGGCCGTTGGCGCCGTTGGCAAACTCCAGCCGGGCGATGACATCGCCTTCCACTTCCACCTGGGGGTACTCATTGGTCTGGCCCACAACGGCGTGGAGCCGCTGAATGTCGCCGCCCAGATAGTACAGCAGATCCAGGGTGTGGAGGGACTGGTTGATCATGCTGCCGCCGCCGGCATACTTCCACTTGCCCCGCCAGGGCTGGGCGTTGTAGTAGTTTTCGTCCCGGCGCCAGGGCACGAAGCCACGGATGCCGACGACCTTGCCATACTCGCCGGAGTCGATGATCCGCTTCAGCTCCTCGGTGGTCTCGTTCATCCGGTTCTGGAGGCACACGCCGATCTTGACTTCGGGGTGCTCTTTCTCCAGCTGGCAGAACTGCTCGGCCTCCTTGGAATTCAGGGCAATAGGCTTTTCACAGAATACGTTGAAGCCCATTTCCACCAATTCCTTGCTGACGGGATAGTGCAGATAATGAGGAAGCAGAACATGGATGACATCGGGCTTTTCCGTCAGAGCCATGCTCTTGTAGTCGGTATAGAATTTGACACCGGCAGGGACTTTGGCTTCCAGCTCTGCGTTAATGTCGCAGATGGCAACCAGTTCCATACCGGGATTGGTGGCAATGGCATCGATATGCACCGCAGAAATGGTACCAAAGCCCACGATCGCAGCCTTCATCATAGCAAATTCTCCTTAACGTGCCGATTTCCACGGCGGCTGGGCCGCCGTGGATCGGTGGTTTTTGTCAATTAGTCACGGACGGGGAACTTGCCCTCGGCAGCGATCAGCTCGTTCAGCTTGGCATTGTACTCGGCCTCGTCGCAGGGCAGGGACACGGTCTTGCCGGTCCATGCGGACAGCTGGGAAGCGTTAGCCAGACGGACACCCATGATGCCGTCGGAGCCGGGAGCCAGCAGAGGAGAACCGGTCAGAACGTGCAGAGCGAAGTTCTCCATAACAGTGCCGTGCTGCAGGCCCCAGCCGTCGGTGTTCTCGAAGGTCTCCACTTCGTACAAGCCGCCGCCGCCGTTGGAACGGGTCAGCATAGCCAGCTCCATCATGCCGATGTTCTCGTTCATGTAGTTCTCGTCAACCCGCTTGCCGTCCTTGGCCATGCGGTAAACAGTAGCCTTGGTGGAATCCTCAACCACGATCTTACCGCCGTCGAAGTCGATCTCAAAACGGTCGGTGCCGATGGCATCGTGGGTACAGGTGATGAAGGAACCGGTAGCACCGTTGGGGTAACGGGTCACGATGGTGACGTCGTTCTCAACAGCGATGTTGCGGTGTGCACCGTTGATGTTCAGAGAGGTGACCTCGCAGGGAACACCGCAGATCCACTGCCACAGGTCCAGCTGGTGGGGGGCCTGGTTGACCAGGACACCGCCGCCTTCACCGCCCCAGGTTGCACGCCAGTCGGACTGACGGTAGTAGGAGTCGGGACGCCACCAAGTGTTGATGATCCAGTTGGAACGACGGATCTCACCCAGCTCGCCGGACTTGACGATCTCCCGGATTCTCTGGTACAGCTTGTTGGTTCTCTGGTTGAACATGATGCCGAAAGCGACTTCGGGGTGAGCCTTGGAGCAGTCGATCATCTTCTGAACGTCGGAGGCGCGGACACCGGCGGGCTTTTCGCCGATAACGTGCATGCCGTGCTCCATGGCGTAGATGGCCATTTCATGGTGCAGGTAGTGAGGAACGGTGGTGATGATGGCATCGCAGTTGCCGGAGGCGATCATGTCCTTGTAGTCCTCGTAAACGGGAACTTCGGGGAACTTGGCCTTGACAGCTTCCCGCTTGGCGGGGTCGATGTCGCAGACAGCACCCAGAACAGCGTGCTCGGGGGTGTAACCCACGGGCATACCGGGGAACATGGGGGTGCCGGTCAGGATGTTGCAGTAAGAGCTGCCCTGAGCGCCGAAGCCGACGATACCATAACGAATCTTGTCCATTTTGCATTACTCCTTACATATGTAAAAAATTAACAGGTTTATAGGTTGGCTCTGCGTCGAGCCGGGTCTTCTCAGATAGCCTTCAGAATATCCCGCAAGGCGTGGTACTGCATACCATAGCCTTCCGCGCCGTCCTTGGCCTTGTTTTCGCTGATGACATCTGCTGCGTCTTCCACTTCCAGGCTTTGCAACGTGGCAAAGAGCACCAGATGGGGCTCCAGGGTCAGGAAGCCTTCGTAGCCGTCCTCCCGGATGGCTTTTTTCAGGATCTGGGCGATCTTGCCGTCGCCGGTGCCGCAGACCACATTCTCCTTGTTGCCGGCAATGGCATCCTTGATGTGGATGTAGGCAACGTGCTCTTTCAGCATCTCCCAGCAGGCCAGGGTATCCTCGCCGCACTGGACGAAGTTGGCAAAGTCGAAGGCAGCCTTGAAGTGGGGAGAAGCCAGCTCGTCCAAAATGACCTTGCAGCGGGAGCCGATGTCACCGTAGATGTCCTTCTCGTTTTCGTGGATCAGCACCACATCGTACTTGGCGGCGATGTCGGCAAAGCCTCTCAGCTTTTTCAGCACTTCGTCTTTCCACTCGTCGGGGTTCTTGTTCAGCATCCAGAAGCTGAACATCCGGATGTACTTGCAATCCAGCAGATTGCAGATCCGGCACAGGGTATCCAGCTGCTCCAGCTGTTTGGCATAAGCATCCTCATCGTCGATATCGATCTTGCCGATGGGGCTGCCCAGAGAAGAGACCTTCACCCCTGCGGCCTGCAGCCGGGGCAGAATGCTCTGCTGGAATTCCTCAAAGGTGTAATCGGCAATGCCCTTGCCGTCAGCGGCCCGGAGACAGATATGATCCATGCCCAGTTCTTTCACGACTTTCAGCTGTACATCCAGCTGAGGATCGATCTCATCGGCGAAGCCGGAGATGATGATTTTATCCATCATGGGAATCATGCTCCTTCCATATTCTTGATTTTTCACAAAAATCAAAGGCAAAAATTATGCACAATACACAATTGCCTAAGTAAAAAAGGTCACAATGCAACCTTTTTGTTCACGTTTACTATGATATCATACTTTTTTACAAATTTTATTGCAAATATTGCTTGACACATTGCAAAAATTGCTATATGCTATATTTATCCTTATCCGTCAAAAACAGGAGAATTATATGCCGAAAAATCAGCGTTTTGACAGCCGCCAGTATATGAAAAGCAGCACCTATGAAATCTTCCGTTATAAAGACGATTATCCCCAGCATGTGTCGCTGCACCACCATGATTTCTATGAAATCTACTTCTTCCTGGCGGGCAATGTCCAGTACAATATTGAAAGCCGTTCTTACATGATGACCCCCGGGGATGTTTTGCTCATCAGCCCCATGGAGCTGCATCAGCCGGTATTCACCCAGGGTCACCGGGTCTACGAGCGCATCGTGCTGTGGATCAACCGGCAGTTTCTGGAAAGTCTCAGTTCCCCCGGTCAGGACTTCACCCGCTGCTTTGATACCACCATCCCCGGTCACAGCAATCTGCTGCGGCCAGCAGGAGTCTCCCGGGAATATCTGACTTTTTTGATGGAGCAGATCCGCATGGAGCTGGAATCCAGTGACCCTTACCACGAAGTGTCCGCCATGACTTATCTGGCCCAGCTGCTCATCAGCCTGAACCGGATGGCCATGCAGAACAAAGGAGAAGGCCGGATCAAAGCACCGGATTCTGCGGTGTACAACGTTCTCAATTACATCAACGAACACTACGAAGAAGAACTGACGCTGGATTCTCTGGCGAACCGGTTTTTCATCAGCAAATATCACCTGTCCCGGGAATTCCAGCGGCTTATCGGCACTTCCGTCCACCGCTATATCGTCCAGAAGCGGCTGGCCGTGGCCAAGCAGATGCTCAGCGACGGTGTTCCATCCTCGGAAGTATACCAGCACTGTGGTTTCGGGGATTATTCCAATTTTTACCGGGCCTTCCGGAGCGAATATCAGATCAGCCCCAAGGAATTCGTCCGCCGCATGAAAGAAAGCGACCCCCGGGAGGAGCTTTTGCCTCTGCGCCTGCTGGAACCGCTGGAAAAATAGGGAGGAATTCTGAATTACAAATTTGAATTGAGAGTTGAAATGCCCCTCGCATTCGGAAAACTTTCAAGTGGGACCGTAGGGGCGACCATTGGTCGCCCGCTTTGGTATCCAAGTGGTCATTGGCGGGCGGCCAATGGCCGCCCCTACGGTGTTAAACCAACATTCTCCAAGCTAATTATGCAGTTCCGCTCACGATGCGCATTATAAATTACGAAATGCAGTTTTAGCGCGGGAAACGCCGCCATATTGCGTACAGGCAACGAACCGGGAGGGCCCAATGTCATCACTGGCCTTTCAGGCCCGAATTGTCAGCGGCCACTGGCCGCAAAAAAAGGAAGCAGCCGGAGCTGCTTCCTCTCTTTTCTTGTGCAAACCGAAATTACATGTCGAAGGGTTCGAAGCCCAGAACGGGGTGACCAACCTCGGACAGGTAGTTCAGCAGCTGCTCGGGATCCTCGGTGCAGATGGTCTCGTCAGCGATCATGTCGGTGAAGTTCTCAACACCGTACATCTCCAGAGCGGTCTTGTCCAGACGCTCACGCATCTGATCCTTCAGCATCTTGGGCATCCAGACGATACGGCCGGGGCCGCCTTCGGCTGCGATGAACTTCTTGGAAGCGATGAAGTGCTTGCCGTGGCCCATGAAGCCGGGGGTCT
>CAYXUI010000070.1:0-1284 GCA_964468195.1 uncultured Oscillospiraceae bacterium
TCCGGGGTGCCAGCGAAAATAATCTGAAAAACGTGGATGTGGATATCCCTCTGGGAACTCTGACCTGCGTCACCGGTGTATCCGGTTCCGGCAAGTCCAGTCTGGTCAATGAGGTGCTGAACAAGACCCTTCTGGGCAAACTGAACCATGCCCGTACTCGTCCCGGTGCCTGCCGCTGTGTGGAGGGTATGGAGCATCTGGACAAGGTCATTGACATTGACCAGAGCCCCATTGGCCGGACGCCCCGTTCCAATCCGGCGACTTATACCGGACTGTTCAACGACATCCGGGACTTGTTCGCCTCCACCAATGATGCCAAACTCCGGGGCTATGGCCCGGGACGGTTCTCCTTCAATGTCAAGGGCGGCCGCTGTGAAGCCTGCTGTGGTGACGGCCTGGTGAAGATCGAAATGCACTTTCTGGCGGATGTGTATGTGCCCTGCGATGTTTGCAAGGGTGCCCGGTACAACCGGGAGACCCTGGAAGTCCAGTACAAGGGCAAGAACATTGCCCAGGTGCTGGACATGACGGCGGAGGAAGCGGTGGAATTCTTTGAAAATCTCCCCAAGATCCGCAGAAAAGCCCAGACCCTTGTGGAAGTGGGCCTGGGATATGTGAAGTTGGGCCAATCCAGCACCACCCTCTCCGGCGGCGAAGCCCAGCGGGTGAAGCTGGCTACGGAGTTGGCAAGGGTGTCTACGGGAAAAACCATCTATATTCTGGATGAGCCTACCACCGGCCTTCATGCGGCGGATGTACACAAGCTCATTGAAGTTTTGCAGGCACTGGTGGATGCGGGAAATACGGTGCTGGTCATCGAGCATAATCTGGACGTTATCAAAACGGCGGATCACATCATCGATCTGGGCCCGGAGGGTGGCGACGGTGGTGGCTATGTGGTAGCTTCCGGCACCCCGGAGGAAGTGGCAAAGGTGGAAAAAAGTTATACCGGGCAGTATTTGAAGCAATACCTGTAATGGAATGCACAATGCAAAATGCAGAGTGCACAATGTTATTTTGTGCCCCGAAGTTTCTCTTTCGTAGGGCGGGGGCATGCCCCCGCCGACCCGTTATGGTTTTTGAACCGGTTTGTTGAAAGGGAAATGAGACGGAAATGTTGCAGATCGTTTCATGAATTGTACGGTAGTGGTTCTGTTTTGCAGACGATGGGTGAATCATCAGTTGGCATTCCACATTCGACCAGAGATGGCAATCATCGTTACTCCACCGGCGGGGGCATGCCCCCGCCCTACGACAGGCGTGTTACAATAAAATCAGGGGCGA
>CAYXUI010000070.1:1384-7389 GCA_964468195.1 uncultured Oscillospiraceae bacterium
GGCGGGGGCATGCCCCCGCCCTACGACAGGCGTGTTACAATAAAATCAGGGGCGATGCCCGGCATCGCCCCTGATGAGATACGTTATTTATCTTTCCGGTACAGTTCTGCCGGTAAACATTCCGACAGTTCCAGCAGGCCGTGGTCCTGCTCTCCGGCGTAATCCACCCGGGGACTGCGCAGAAGGTTGCTGCTGCTTTGCCGCAGGGGCAGGGTCAGGGTGACCCGGGTTCCGGTGTGCTCCGGCTGGTCGATGAGCACCGTGCCGCCATGCTGCGTGGCGGCGTTGCGGATGATGACAATGCCAAGGCCAAGGCCGAACCGGCTGTCCTCAATGCCGGGGCAGCGCTGATATCGGTGGAAGAGATTGCCCATCAATCCTTCGGCAATGCCGGAACCGCTGTCCTGAAGGTGGAACACCAGCAACCGTCCCTGACGGGTAAGGCTGGCATGGAGCTTTCCACCGGCGGGGGTGAATTTCAGGGCATTGCTGAGCATGTTCCATACTGCCCGCTCCAGCAGATCCCGGTCCATCAGGCCCAGGGCCGGCTCGGAGGGGATCTGGCAAGTCAGAGCTAGATCTTTGTGAGACAGAAGGACCTGCGCTTTTTCCATCAGTTCCCGGAACAGGGCGGTGAAGTCTCCCATTTCCATCCGGGAAGTTCCGTGGGCTTGACCGGCATCGGACATGTTGCCGACGATGCGCTGAAGCTGCTGAATGCTCCGGGTGATGTGGTCCAGCTGCTGAAGCTGCCCCTCGTCCCGGGTATCCAGCCGGTCCACGGCGATCATCAGGCTGCTCAGGGGATTGCGCAGTTCCATAGCGGCCAGAGACATGGCCTGAAGGGCTTCGTCCGTCACAGTGTCCAGCAGGAAAATATCCTCTTCCCCAAGGCGGGATACGGCGGCGCCGAAGCGCTGACCGTCCTTTTCCAGGGTCAGGTATAGGCAGCCACCGGTAAATGCAGCGTATTCCTTCCTGCCGGTTTCCAGAAGGGAAGAGAGATCCAGACCGGGCTGAAACAGCATGCCCCGGGCGGCTGGATTGACGGCAGTGATTTGGTTGTTCCGGACACAAAATGCGGGGCTGGTCATCAGATCCAGCAGGGCGTGTGTCTGCGTAGTGTCTTCCATGAAAGCCTCCTATGGCATGGACCGGATTTTTCTAGTATGCGCAGAAACAGAAAAAACTTTCCCGGCATATTCCGACGATTCTTACATGGCTCTATTCTAGCGGGAAATGTCGAAAATAGCAAGAGGAAACCGGGAACTTTTCTTCCCGAAAAAACGTTTGGCAGGTGAGCATCATGGAGCAAACATCTACCCATTCCGGCCATCGGGACCGGCTGAAGCAGCGGTTCCTGGAGCAGGGGCTGGACGGCTTTACGGATATTCAGGTTTTGGAGCTGCTGCTGTTTTACGCCATCCCCCGGCGGGATACCAATGCACTGGCCCATGCCCTGCTGGACCGGTTTGGCAGCCTGTCCCAGGTGCTGGAGGCGGAGGCTTCCGAGCTGCAGAGTGTGCCGGGGATCAGTGCCCATTCGGCAACGCTGCTGGCACTTGTGACCCAGCTGGCTCGGGCCTATCAGGTCAGCTGTGCGAACCGGATGGAGATATTGGATTCGCTGGATGCCTGCGGGGCTTATCTGCTGCCAAGGTTCTTTGGCCGCACCCGGGAGACGGTGTTTCTGCTGTGCCTGGATGCCAAATGCAAGGTGCTGTGCTGCAAGGAGATAGGGGAAGGCAGTATCAATTCCGCCAGTATTTCCGTGCGGAAGGTGGTGGAGACTGCCTTGCAGGCCAAGGCCAGCTCCGTGGTGCTGGCCCATAACCATCCCAGCGGCGTGGCGCTACCCTCGCTGGAAGATCAGGTGACCACCAAACGAATTTACGCCGCCTTACAGTTGGTGGATGTGGTGCTGGCAGATCATATCGTGGTGGCGGATGGGGACTATGTTTCCATGGCCCAGTCCGGCTACCGGCTGGACGAATACGCGTTGCCTTGAGGTGAGAACTTATGGATAAATTTCAGCTCGTTTCCCAATACCGCCCCTCCGGGGATCAGCCCCAGGCCATTGAAGGGCTGGTCAACGGTGTCAACTGGGGGCTGCGGGAGCAGACCCTTTTGGGCGTAACCGGTTCCGGCAAGACCTTTACCATGGCTTCCGTCATTGAAAAATTGAACCGGCCTACCCTGGTGCTGGCTCACAATAAGACACTGGCTGCCCAGTTGTGCAGCGAGTTCCGGGAATTCTTCCCCAACAATGCAGTGGAATATTTCATCTCTTACTACGACTACTACCAGCCGGAAGCCTACATTGCCCATACGGATACCTATATCGAAAAGGATGCTTCCGTCAATGAAGAGATCGACCGGCTGCGCCACAGTGCCACGTCTGCCCTGTTTGAGCGGCGGGATGTGATCGTGGTGTCTTCGGTGAGTTGCCTGTACGGTCTGGGTGACCCCATCGACTATAAATCCATGGTGATTTCCCTGCGGGTGGGGCAGGAGTATCCGCTGGACGATGTTCTGCGGAAACTGACAGAAATTCGCTATGAGCGAAACGATCTGGACTTCTCCCGAAACAAGTTCCGCCTCCGGGGGGATACTTTGGAGATTTATCCTGCCTACTGGTCGGGGAAGGCCATTCGGGTGGAATTTTTTGGCGATGAAGTGGATCGCATCAGCGAGATCAACGCCGTGTCCGGCATGGCGGAGCGTTTTTTGGATCATGTGGCCATTTACCCTGCCAGCCACTATGTGGCCTCCAAAGAGAAGCTTCACCGGGCCATGCGGGAGATCCAGCGGGAATGCGATGAGCAGGTAGCCTGGTTCCGGGCCCATGACAAGCTCATTGAAGCCCAGCGGATTGCCCAGCGGACGGCCTATGATCTGGAAATGCTGACGGAGATCGGCTTCTGCAACGGCATCGAAAACTACTCCCGGGTGATCCAGGGACGGGCACCGGGAACACCCCCCACCACGCTGCTGGATTATTTCCCCGATGACTTCCTTATGTTCATCGACGAAAGCCATGTGACACTGCCCCAGTGCCGGGCCATGTACGCCGGTGACCGGAGCCGGAAGGATGCTCTGGTGAACTACGGTTTCCGGCTGCCCTCGGCCTATGATAACCGGCCGTTGAACTTTACGGAATTTGACAACAAGATCCATCAGGTGATCTACGTCTCCGCTACTCCGGCAGAATATGAAAAGACCCGCTCCGGCCAGACGGTGGAGCAGGTCATCCGCCCTACAGGCCTGCTGGACCCGGAGGTGGAGGTACGGCCCATTGACGGCCAGATCGATGACCTTATCGGGGAGATCAACGCCCGCACTGCCCGGAACGAGCGGGTGCTGGTGACCACCCTGACCAAGAAAATGGCGGAAGACCTGTCGGTTTACCTGACCAAGGCCGGGATCAAAGTGCGCTACATGCACTCTGACATTGGTGCCATGGAGCGGATGGAGATCATCCGGGATCTGCGGATGGCAAAATTTGACGTTCTGGTGGGCATCAACCTCCTGCGGGAAGGCCTTGATCTGCCAGAAGTCAGTCTGGTGGCCATTCTGGATGCGGATAAGGAAGGCTTTCTCCGGTCGGAGACCAGCCTGATCCAGACCATTGGCCGTGCTGCCCGAAATGCCGAAGGCAAGGTCATCATGTACGCCGACAACATCACCCCCTCCATGCGTCTTGCCATAGACGAAACCGCCCGGCGGCGGGAGATTCAGGACGCTTATAACAAAGCCCATGGCATCGTGCCCAAGACGGTTATCAAATCCGTCCGGGATCTGATCGAAATTTCCTCCCCCACTGCCGAGCGGAAGGGCCGCAGCGGCGTGAAGATGACGAAGGTGGAGAAGGAAAAGGAAATCGCCCGTCTGGAAAAGCAGATGAAGGAAGCGGCCAAGATGATGGAATACGAGTATGCTGCCGTATTGCGCGACCAGATTATCGAGCTGAGAGGAAACGGAACCTGATAACAATACCCCCGCACAGAAATTCCGTGCGGGGGTCATGCTTAGGGGGAGAGGTGGCTTTGCAGTTCGGCAAAAACACTGGCGGTTTCGTCATTATCCCGGCGGCTAATGACGAAGTGGCGGCCATCGGTCAGGGTAAAGACGATGCAGTTATCGGTGGCAATCTCCACACAGGCTTCGTAATCGCCCCAGGTGTCGTTGTGCCAGGATCCGGTTTGCAGGATCATGTCATCGTGGCCGGAGGTGGGGGAACCCATGTCCGGCTTTTCCACCAGCTCGGCAGAACTTACCATATCGTAAGGAATATCCATGGTATGCCGGGACGAGCGGACGGTGACGGATTCGGCATCAAAATCCACGGCAACCTTGTTGGAGGGCTGGAACAGGCTGATGAGGATCACCAGCGCAAAAATCACCAGTCCGAAGATAAAATCGCGTTTGGAAATGTGTTTCATAGTATTTTACCCGATTCAATGAGAATCTCCCCCGGATGACCGGAGGAGATCCTTTGGAGAAAGAATTACTTGGCAGCTTTGCGGGCAGCCAGTTCGGAGTTGATCTTGGCCAGGGTCTTCTTGTCCAGGTTGTAGATCAGGCCCATGGCGATGAGCTGGATGGTCTGACCGAGCAGATAGCCGATGGCCACCATATAGCGCATGGTCAGAGCGACCTCAGCACTCTGTGCAGAACCCAGAGCGGCGTTGTAGCCCAGCATGGTGGCGATGACCAGACCCAGAGAGGGGCCGATGCCCTGTGCCAGCTTCCGGAAGAAGGAGTACAGTGCATAGTTGGTGCCTTCGTCACGCTCGCCGGTCTTCCATTCACCGCAGTCGATGAAGTCAGCAACCAGAGACCAGCCAACACAGGTACTGGGGCCATTGCCCAGATCAGCCAGAACCTGGCAGCCTGCGTACAGAGCCAGACCCTTGCCATCGGGGGTGATGGGCAGAACCAGCATCAGCAGGTATGCCACGGCGGACACAGCCAGACCCACAGTGACGGATTCCTTTTTGCCGAACTTGGCAACCAACTTGCCGATGAAGGGCATGAACAGGAACAGACCGCAGTAAGACAGCATGCCAAGCAGGCCGGAGATCCGGGCGTTCTTGAAGTAAGCCTGGAACATGACCTGAGAAGCGGTGGTGACACCGTACATGCAGATGATCTGAGCCAGAGCCATCAGGGTCACGCCCATGGCGGCACGGTTCTTGCAGAAGTTCACAACGGCCTTGAGGACGTTGAACTTGGGAGCTTCTTCGCTGACGGTGATGTCAGTGTTCACACGGACAACAGTCTTGCGGACCATGAACTGGAAGGCGATGAAGCCCAGAACGCCCATGAACAGAGCGATCAGGAACAGGGTGTCGCCCTTCAGGTTGGAGTTGGCATCATAGATCATCATGGGGATGAGGATGCCGGTGAGGATGCCGCCGATCATAGCGCCGGCGGAACGGTAGGTGGACAGCTGTGCACGCTCACCGGGATCGGTGGTGATGATGGACAGCATGGAGCCGTAGGGAACGTTGGCGATGGTGTAGAAAGCGTCCCAGATGATGTAACCGGCAACGAACAGAATGTTCTTCACCATGGCAGGAGCACCCTTGAAGGGCAGGAAGCAGAAAGCACCGCCGAACATCAGGCCCAGAGAGCCCACCCAGATGTAGGTCAGGAACTTGTTGCGCTTGTACTGGTGACGGTCAGCGTCCACCAGTGCGCCGATCAGGGGGTCATTGACAGCGTCCCAGATCTGCACCAGCAGAAGCAGAGATGCCATGAGGATAGAGTCGATACCCATGTACTGGGTCCAGAAGATGGTCAGGTAGCTCTTCAGTGCGAAGCTCATGTTGCAACCGAAGTCACCTGCGGCGTAGGCCAGCTTGTCGATGGTGCCAAACTTGCGGTAGCCGTTTTCGTCCAGTTGGACAGGTTTTGCCATAGTGGTTTTCCTCCTTCAAACTTGTGTGGGGAACATCATGCGCAAAGTCCCCCGATATCACTGGTATTATACATTGTTAAGG
>CAYXUI010000071.1:0-7195 GCA_964468195.1 uncultured Oscillospiraceae bacterium
ACTGCAGCGGCACAATGTCGGTGCCCTGATGCAGCAGCTGATAGAAGGAGTGCTGGCCGTTGGTGCCGGGCTCGCCGAAGATCACGGGGCCGGTGACATAGTTGACCTTTTCACCGTAACGGTTGACGGACTTGCCGTTGGATTCCATATCCAGCTGCTGCAGGTGGGCCGGGAAGCGGCTCAGAGCCTGAGAGTAAGGCAGCACGGCGGTGCTGGGATAACCCAGAACATTGCGCTCGTAAACGCCGATCAGAGCGTCCAGCATGGCGGGATTCTTCCGCAGATCGGTGTTCTTTGCCAGAGCATCGGCCTCACCGGCACCGGCCAGGAACTGCTCAAAGACCTCGGGGCCGAAGGCCAGGCTCAGCACGCAGCCGCCTACGCCGGAGGTGGAGGAGAAACGGCCGCCGATGTAATCGTCCATAAAGAACGCTGCCAGATAGTCGGCAGACTTTGCCAGAGGAGAGGTCTCGGAGGTCACGGCCACCATGTGCTTGGAAGCATCCAGACCGGCCTTGGCCAGAGCGTCCTTGACGAAGGATTCGTTGGTCAGGGTCTCCAGGGTGGTGCCGGACTTGGACACCAGCACGAACATGGTATGGGCAATATCCAGATTGCTCAGAACACCGGCAGCATCATCGGGGTCAACGTTGGAGATAAAGGCAGCCTTCATCTTCAGGGTGCCGTTGACCTTGGCCCAGTTTTCCAGAGCCAGATAGATGGCCCGGGGGCCCAGGTCGGAACCGCCGATGCCGATCTGGCAGACGGTGGTGAACTTCTCGCCGGCAGCGTTGGTGATTTCACCGGCATGGACTTTATTGGCAAACTCGGCGATCTTCTTCTGCTCGCCTACATAGAATTCCCGCTTGTTCACGCCATCGGCCACCACGTCTTCGCCCAGCTGACCACGGCACATGTGGTGCAGAACCAGACGCTTCTCGCCGGTGTTGATGACTTCGCCGTTATACAGTGCGGCAAACTTTTCTGTCAGCTGCTGCTCCTGGGCCAGCTCTGCCAGCACAGACAGGATGTCCTCGTCCACGGGACGGGCGCCATAGTTTAAATGCATACCGGCACCCATGGGGACAGTATAGTTCTTCACCCGCTGTGCGCCGTTGTCGCCGGACATAGCTTCTGCCAGCTCCAGCTTTTTGGTGCCCTGGAGCTTTGCGTAAGCAGACAGGGTATCCAGGTTCTTCCAAGTAATCATGGGAATCTCCTCCTGAAAACAAACTTTTCTTTTTCTATGTGATAAATTATACAACTGTTTTACACAAAATGCAAGGTCTGGCTGGCAGTATTTTGGGAATATCACCGTTTACTGTTCCCGGAAAGTGATGGTTCCCTTCTCCGCATCCATGGCATCCACAATAGCCAGGGATTCCAGCTGGTAGCCCAGATTCCGGATGACAGTACCGCCGATCTGGAAACCCTTTTCAATGACGATGCCCAGTCCTTCCACCTTGGCCCCGGCGGATTCCGCAATGGAAATGAGCCCCTGGAGCGCACAGCCGTTGGCCAGAAAATCATCGATGATCAGTAGGTGATCGTTTTCATCCAGAAACTTTTTGGACACGATGACCTGATTCTTGTTCTTATGGGTGAAGGACTCCACCTCCGCCACATACATTTCGCCCTCAATATTGATGGACTTGGACTTTTTGGCAAAGACCATGGGCACCCCAAATTCCTTCGCCACAAAGCAGGCAATGCCGATGCCGGAAGCCTCAATGGTCAGCACCTTGGTCACAGGCTTGTTCACAAACCGGCGCTTAAATTCCCGGCCAATTTCTTCCATCAGGCTAATATCCATTTGGTGGTTCAGGAAACTGTCCACCTTCAAAACATTGCCGGGCTTCACAATGCCGTCTTTCAGAATCCGTTCTTCTAAGAAATTCATATTCTCTCTCCTCAAAAATTCCCATGATGGGATTTTACTTATCATAGCACATTTGCCGGAAAAAGTAAATCCGGAAGCGGGAGATTCTAATAATGGAGAGCGGGGCAGCCATGCTGTCCCGCTCCGATATTTTTACATTTGATTCAACACAATAGCCTGCACGGCTTCAACCAGCTCCATGACACTGGATCTCGGCACCAGAGACACGCTCTGTCCATCCACCACAGCAAGGCATTCCGTGCCGCTGTAACGGTACAGGACGATTTCCGTCTCCGGGAAGGTCTCGTTATTCAGATGCAGCGTCAGGCGAATTTCTTCCTTGCCGGAAGGGGCTTCGTCGGTGAAGCTGTTGGCATAGAGCACCTTGATGGCAGACTTCAGATCCGATACATCCAAAGTTTCCATCTCCTGTTCTTCTGCGGTAGTTTCCTCCGTGGTTTCTTCGGTGGTTTCCTCCACTTCTTCTTTCTCACCGTAGTACCACAGGCGGCTGTCCTCGTCCTCAGGATCGATTTCAGAGGTCAGGGTGTGCGCAGTATCTTCCAGGGTAATGTCGATCCGGGTCACATCGGTAAAGTCCCCCCAGAACACTTCCTTATGCCGCAGGTCTTCATAAGAAGCCCCGGACAGGGTATCATAGTCCAGAGAATCCAGACTGTAGACGATTCCCGAGTCCCCTACCCGGACATAAGCGGAAACATCCTCCGGCTCTTCCCCGTTGGCTTCTGCCTCCTGAGCGGCCGCCAGTTCTTCGGCGTTGCGGCCAATGTGGATGACGCAGGTATCGGAAAGCAGGGGATTTTCCCCATTCTCATCCTCTTCCCCATCTTCATCGGTGTAGGTATAGTTGACGGTGATGGTGAGTTCCGGCTCCGCAAGGCCGTAGCTTTCCAGATCTTCCTCCGTAGCATTATAAGTCACATAGTTCAGAAGATCCAGGGTGGAAATGGTGGTCAGATAGCTGTTCACACGGGTGGTATCCAGCGGCAGATATTTTCCGCTCTGCTGGACAAAATACACATCGTCATCACTGTAAGAATAATCGGTATCTTCAAAGCGCTGGATGATGTAGCTTTCCGCTCCTTCAAAGCGGATATCCACTACCGTTTCAAACCCGGGGGTCGTATCATGCAGGATCATATCCGGCAGTGAATCCGTCACATATTCCACCGGATCTTCCGGCACCAGATAGACATTGCCGTCACTGATGTCCACATACCGCTGCTCATCCATTTTGCTGTAGGCTCCCAGCTTCATGGTCACCGTTTCTTCTTCCGTGCCAATGGTCAGGGTGCATTCCGGTGCGTCTAAGCCGTACTGGCTGTAGTCCTCCACATTTTCAATGCAGAAGCTGGAAGAAAAGGCTTCAAAATGCTTCAGAATCTCCATGATTTTTTCTTCACTGACCGGGAAGGCGACATCTTCGTCGTAGTGCCAGACGTTTTCTTCCTTATGGAAGGACAGATTATCCGTTTCCTCCCCATATTCCCAGGCCAGCGATGTGACACTGTCTGCATCGATCTGCAATATGACGTCCTCGCTGCTGCGGATCTGCTCCTGCTTTTCTTCATAATGGGTCAGGGCATAGGTGGCAACGCAGCACACCACCAGAATGCCAAGCAAGACACCCAGTTTCTTAAACCGCTTCATGGCGCACCTTCCTCTTGCTCAAAGTCACAAAAATACCGATCCCCAGATAGGTCAGGGGGAACACACCGATCATCAGGGTCTTCAATGTGGAAGAGGTGGACTCACTGATGGTCAGGTAATTGTAATTCAGGGACTTACTGCGGATGGCCATGGCCTCCCGTTCGCCCATGAGAGACGAAATGGCATTCATGGCCAGATCCACATTGGCACCGGAAGAATAGGCATTATACATATCGTTCAGGAAGTCCGAAGCGGAGGACCAAATGAGCTGCCCTTCCCCTTCCGTAGCCAGGGAAATACCCAGTGTGAAGGGGCCTTCGATGTCGCCCTCTTCATAACCACGTCAATATGGCTGGACAGGCTGTCATATTTGCTTAGCAGGTTTTCGATGACATCATCTTCCTGATCCGCCTGGACGATCCAGTAGATGGTCACATCCTGCTGCAAATTGTTCACCACCGCCTTGGTGTTGCTGGTGATGGAGTAAAGCTTGCTGGAGCTGATATCCAGTTTGGTCAGGCTGCTGGGCAGCAGGGATGCAAACAGATTCACCACGATCAAAATGGCCAGCATCGGTTTTGATGTGGACTTTTACCTGCTTCCCGGCTTCTTCCGTGGCAAACTGGGTGATGTTGGGAATGTCTTTCAGAATGTCAGCGATTTTTTCTCCCGGGGCATTGGTGGTCAGCTGAATTTCCGTGGGAGACAACAGCTGCTTTTGCAGTTCCTCCGGGGAACCGAAGGCCACCAGCTTGCCCTTGGCGATCATAATGATCTGGTCGCAAATGGCCTGAACCTCCGACAAAATGTGAGAGCTGAAAATCACCGTATGGGTCTTTCCCAGTTCCCGGATGAGATCCCGGATCTCCAGGATCTGAATGGGGTCAAGGCCCACCGTAGGCTCGTCCAGAATGATGACCTGGGGATTCCCCAGCAGTGCCTGAGCAATCCCCACACGCTGCTTATAACCCTTGGACAGCTGGGAGATCCGGCGATCCTTCACCCCAACAATGCCCGTCCGCTCCATGACACTTTGAATCTGCTCCTTCCGGGCATTTCCCCGAAGGCCCTTGGCCTCGGCCACGAAGGTCAGGTATTCCACCGGCGTTTCGCTCATATACAGCGGCGGATGTTCCGGCAGATAGCCGATGCACTTTTTCGCCGCATTGGGCTCTTCATAAATATCGTGACCGCCAATCTTCACCTCGCCGGAGGTAGCCGACAGGCAGCCGGTCATAATATTCATGGTGGTGGACTTACCCGCACCGTTGGGGCCAAGGAAGCCATAGACATGTCCCGTTTCAATTTCAAAGGAAACATCATCCACAGCCAGATGGTCACCATAATATTTCGTCAAATGCTCAACGGATATCATAGGACCCCTCCTGCCAAAAACGTACTTTCATTTTGCGTTCATCCTTTACGTTTTTCCTGAATTAACGCTATTAAGATAGCACCTGAGGCTGAAAGCTTCCTTAAGAATGCCGTGAACGATTTGTAAATTGATGCGCAAAGCCCCCCGGCGCACTGCACCGGAGGGCTTTATGTCTTATAAAATTCGATTTTCCCTAATACTGTCCCAGAAAACAGCGGTAAAGGATTTTGATTCAGTCGCTGACTATAGAGGATTTATTCATCGTTTCCTTAGTTCATTCTTTCCCATAATGCGTTTAATCTGGCCTCCTCTTTTCGTGCCAGAGAGAAATCTATATTCGGCTGCATATCAAAATCGATAGCATCCGCAACGGCTTCCATATGTCGTGGCTCCATAACGTACACATCCCACCAGGTCTTTCCGTCCACATTGTTAGCAGCTTCATAGACGCCTTCCACCCGGAGTGCCATCATGGCATCATTCCGATCATAAATAACCCAGGCATTAACAGAATTATCCGAATGGAGAATCAGTACAGGATTGCCGCTGGATGTGGTGTAATTCCATTCTTTCCAGGTATCCGCTTCATTCAGTACGATATAGGAAGGATCAAAGCAATCTTTTTTCATAAAGTACAGGCTATTGTGCATCGGATGGGGCCACTGGTCCTCTCCCTCTGGCTGGATCATGTCGAAATGGAATCCCAAACTGCCGCTTTCATAGACCCAGCATTGGCTAATGGTTTTGATCCTGGCATTACTTTCCTTACGAATCAGGCTGTCAATGCCAGTGACAGTAAACGCCGGAGTCATATCCTGCATGAACAAATTCAAACCGAAACCTTCTCCCAGCAAATTCAGGTCATACTGATCTGCAATTTCATCGATCTTGTTTACCATCTCTTGTGAATAGGGATAATAAGCATCATATTTTTCCGGGTATTCCGGACAGTTATCCCCCACGGATAATTTGATCTGTTCGTCAGGGTCATAACTTTGCAGGAATTCAAACCATTCTTTGGATGCCTGATAGGAAGCGGTTCCTTTTAAGCCGCTCATGCTGAAAACTTGCTGCGGCATGGTTTCCTCACCTAATCGTTCCATACCGTCATCAGACCAGATTTCTCTGGTTGTTGTCTGAGTACCTATCTTAAAATCTTTCAGGCGCAATATGTATACGATAGCGCAGCCTGCCAGCGTAAGGATCATAGCAATGATTGCAGCAATGAGCCACATCTTTTTCATGTTTTTGCTCCTTTCCGGGGAAGGATCCTCTCGGAACTCTGGCACAGCCATGGCTTCCTCGATCAAGCGGGGATCAATGCCCTGCAACGCATTGGATAAAACCTTATGTTTCATTGGATCATTCCCTCCTTCACAAGATAGGTTTGCAGCTTCTGCCGTAATCGGAAAAGACGGACGGACACACTATGGGGTGACATACCAAGCTGTCTCCCGATCTCCTGCACCGGATCCAGGAACCAGTACCTCCGCAAAAACAGGTACCGGTCTTCCTTGCTCAGTCCCCAGAGAAAGCGGTTGAGATATTCCGTAAGCTCCTTTGCATCATACTGCTGCTCCACCGTTGCCAGTGCCGGGATGGTATCTTCCAATTCTTCCATGGCAACGTCATAGTAGCCATTTCATTTCTGGGCCGTATTGGCCTGATACCGTTTCAGACTGATATTTCTGGCAATGCGGCACAGATAGGCTCCCAGATATTTCGGTCTGTTTGGTGGAATCTGGTTCCATGCAGCATGAAAGGTATCGCTGTAACATTCCTCCACATCCTGCCGATCCTTCAGAATATTCGCCGAGACCTTCCACACGGCACTGCCGTATCGCTTCATGGCCTCCGCAACAGCCTGCTCCGACCGGGCAAAAAACAGGGCGATAATTTGTGTGTCATCCATATTTTCACATCCTTTCCGTTACATCTATACAGTACGGATTCATGGGGGGTATCTCAGAATAAACAGAAAAATTTCAAAAAACGGCGGGGACATGTCCCCGCCCTACGAGCGGCTTGCCTATTTTCAAAAAGCGCAAGAAAAAGCCTCCTGCTTTCGCAGGAGGCTTTTATGTTCGCGTTACCTATCTTCCCGGGCAGTCGCCCGCCAAGTATTGTCGGCGTACATGAGCTTAACTTCTGTGTTCGGGATGGGAACAGGTGGACCCTCATGACAATCAACACGAACTATGTAGTGGCTGTAACCACATTTTTAGGATCTTCGGATGACCCATACCGGATTCGAACCGATGTTAACGGCG
>CAYXUI010000072.1:0-7037 GCA_964468195.1 uncultured Oscillospiraceae bacterium
CCCTGTTCCCCTGGCTGACCGTAAAGAAGAATGTGGAATTCGGCCTGAAGCTGAAGAAGGATCTGACTCCCCAGCAGCGGGAGGAGATCTCCATGAAGTATATCCACATGGTCGGTCTGGAGAAATTCGTCAATGCCTACCCCAAGGAGCTGTCCGGTGGCATGAAGCAGCGTGTGGCCATTGCCCGTGCCTATGCGGTGAATCCCAGCCTGTTGCTGATGGACGAGCCCTTCGGCGCACTGGATGCCCAGACCCGGACCCAGTTGCAGACCGAGCTGCTGAAGACATGGGAGGAAGAGCGGAAAACCTGTTTCTTCATCACCCACGATGTGGAAGAAGCCATTTTGCTGGCATCCCGCGTGGTGGTCATGTCTGCCCGTCCCGGCCGGATCAAAGAGGTCATTGACATCGACATCCCCTACCCCAGAAATCAGGAGACCAAGATGCTGCCCCGGTTTACCGAGCTGAAAAACTACATCTGGAACATGGTTTACAAAGAGTATCTGGAAGTTCAGAATTAATTGCGAATATCACAGGGGATGCAGTGCATCCCCTGTAATCACTTGGAAAGGTCGTGGCGTTATGCATCACGAATACTACTACTACAACAAAGAACAGCTCCTCAGCGCTCCCAGGATCCCCATGACCGTTATGGCCGACAAGCCTACGGTTTTCCAGGCCATTGCCCGGGAAATGGCTGATTTCATCAAGGAGCAGAACGCAAAGAACGAAACCACCGTTTTCATCTGCCCTGTTGGCCCCATCGGTCAGTATCCTTATTTTGTAGATATTGTCAATCAGGAGCAAATCTGCCTGAAAAACTGCTGGTTCATCAACATGGATGAATATCTGGATGACAACAAGCAGTGGATCGCCAAAGAGCATCCCCTGAGCTTCCGGGGTTTCATGGACCGCACCGTTTACACCAAAATCGCTCCGGAACTGAATGTACCGGAAGATCACCGGGTATTTCCCGACCCCAACAACCTGACCTATATCCCTGAGCTGATCGAAAAGCTGGGGGGTGTGGATATCTGCTTTGGCGGCATCGGCATCAACGGACATCTGGCGTTCAACGAGGCGGATGAAACCAAGACCTGCGAAGAATTCAAAGCCCTGAAGACCCGTGTACTGCCCATTTCTCCGGAGACCCGGGCTGCCAATGCCATCGGTGACTTCGGTGGCCGGTTGGAAGATATGCCCAAGTGGTGTGTCACCATCGGTTTTAACGAGATCTACAACTCCCGGAAGATCCGTCTGGGTATCTTCCGGGATTGGCACCGTGCCGTAGCACGGCGCTGCGCCTATGGCGAAATGACCGCCGGTTTCCCCGTTTCCATGCTGGCAGACCATCCTGATGCCCTGATCCGTATGACGGAGTATGTGGCCAGTCTGGAGGATTGAGATCCCATGAATAAGACCTATCTGATCCACGGCCAGGTCTATCGGGAGCATCGCTTCCAGCCGGCAACCGTCTGCATGGAAGCAGGAAAACTGCGCCTGCTGCCGGAAGGCTCCCCCACCGGGGATGGCCAAATCCTAGATGCGACCGGACTGAAGATCGTCCCCGGATTTATCGATACCCACACCCATGGTGCTGTAGGCGTGGATGTCAACGGTGCTGCCGCCGAAGATCTGGAAACCATCAGCCGCTTTATGGCCGGTCACGGCACCACTGCCTGGCAGTGCTCCATTCTCACGGACACCCAGTCTCAAACCGAATGGTGCATCGACCAGTTCAATCGTCACAAATCCATGCCCCAGGAAGGCGCAGAGCTGGTGGGTATCCACCTGGAAGGTCCCTTCCTGGCTCCCCAGTATAAAGGCGCCATGCCGGAGCATCTGCTGAAAACCAGCGATATCGATCTGGTCCGGCACTATCAGCAGCTGGCCGGTGGCAATATCCGCTATATCACCATCTCTCCGGAACTGCCCGGCGTCCAGGATATGATCCCTGCTCTGCGGGAAATGGGCATTATCGTCGGCATCGGCCATTCCGGTGCGACTTATGACCAGGCCATGAATGCCATTGCTTTGGGTGCTACCGTCGGTACCCATGTGGGCAATGCCATGCGCCTGTTCCACCAGCATGAGCCCGCTATTTTCGGTGCCGTCATGGAAAGTGACGTGTACTGCGAAACCATCTGCGACGGGCGGCATCTGGTGCCAGGTTCCGTCCGGATGTATGCCAAGTGCAAAGGGCTGGATCGGATCGTCGCCATTACCGACTCCATCATGGCCGCCGGTCTGCCAGACGGCAACTACCATCTGGGTGTCAACGACGTGGTAGTCGTCGATGGAGATGCCAAGCTGGCCAGCGACGGTACCCGGGCCGGTTCCACCCTGACCCAGGACGTTGCCCTGAAAAATATGCTGAAATGGCTACCCAACACACTGGAAGAGATCCTTCCCACCCTGACGGAAAACCCCGCAAAAGAAATGGGCCTGTGGAACCGAAAAGGTTCTATCGAAACCGGAAAGGATGCCGATCTGGTCCTGTTGGACGACAGTGCCAATGTTGTGCATGTATTTGCCCGGGGCAGGCAGGTGAAGTAATATGGCGATTTTATTTTTCGTTGTCAGTTTTCTGGCCAGCATCGTCGGTGCCATTTGCGGCATTGGCGGTGGCGTGGTCATCAAGCCTGTGCTGGATATGCTCCAAATGGGTGATGCCAGTACCATTAACTTTCTCTCCGGCTGTACGGTTTTGTCCATGAGCCTGTACTCCGTGGTCAAATCTCTCACCGCCGGTGACAGCAAGGTGGAGATGTCCACCGGCACCCCCCTGGCCATTGGTGCCGCCGTTGGTGGCGTGGCAGGAAAGCAGCTGTTTTCTGCTGTGAAGGCACTGTTCCACGGCTCCCCCGCCGTTGGCGGCGTGCAGGCCATCGCTTTGGGCATCATTACCCTTGGCACTCTGGTCTACACCCTGCGTAAGGCCCACATTGCCACCCACCGGACGGATCATAAGATCCTTTGTCTGGTGATTGGCCTGGCCCTGGGCATTATGTCCAGCTTCCTCGGCATCGGCGGCGGCCCCATCAATCTGGTGGTACTTGGATACTGCTTCAGTATGGATACCAAAACGGCAGCTGCCAACAGCCTGTACATCATCCTGTTCAGCCAGATCGCCAGCCTGCTGACCACCTTCATCACCGCCTCTGTTCCCCAGTTTGATCTGCTGGCACTGGTTTTGATGGTGGCCGGAGGCATTGGCGGCGGTATTGTCGGACGCAAGTGCAACCGGAAGATGAACAGCCAGGCCGTAGACAAGCTCTTCATCGGCCTGATGGTTCTGATCGTGGCAATCTGCGTTTACAATGCCATCCGTGCCTTTGTGTAACCCATCCGTTTCGTGACATAGACAAATCCCCCCGAAAGCCAAAGCTTTCGGGGGGATTGCTATTTCAGATCTCTTAACGTCCTGGCTCCTCTGTTTTCCGGATGACACCCCAAAAAGGTGGCATTTCTGCCACTTTTTCAGGAAATCTCACGGATTTATTCAGAATCCAGACCGGAGGGGACCGTAGACAGGTCATACTCCCGGTTATCCATGACGCCGTGGATATAGGGGAACTTTGCAATCTTTGCCCGCAGATTTTTGATCCGCTTTCCATAGTCGCCCCACTGCACCAGCACTTCCCTGCCTTCCCCGATCTGTTCCACATCCAGGATGGCATGGGCAATCATGGTATGGAAATGGGAGCTGTAGGTAGGCACTGCGGAAATACCAATGACCTTCCCTTCCTCATCCATAACATAGTCCTGGTGTCCGCCACAGGGCTGAGGCTCCGCACAGGGCATATCCATATATTTATAAGGCGCATCCGTATACTGAGAGCGGTATACCTCTGCCAGATCATCGGGATTGAATTCCAGCGTCACCAGCTTACGCTTGGGATTGGCGATTTCGGCCTCCAGGGCTTCCCGGCCCACAAACTCGTGATCGAACTTTGCCATCCATGCCCAGTCACATTCCACAGGGCTGCGGAAACGGGCACGCAGATCAGCAGGATCCACACTGCCGGTGCACTTCATGGAGAAGGGTGCACTGGCGCAGAACTCCGGGGACTGATACAGGGACAGTTCGAAGTTAACCGTCATCTGTGCGAAACCGCCAAAGGTGTGGTTAACGGTGTAGTCTTTCCACCCCATCCGCTTCATGCCCATGGGTTTCCCGATCTGATACACATAGTCATACACCTGTGCGCCCAGTTCCGCAGGACCATGGAGTTCGTAAGCCAGCGTGCCACTCATGCCGATCCGGGCAATTTCCAGTTCCACATCAATTCCGGGGATCCGAACCGGCCGGAAATCCAGGAATTTCACATCCCGCAGATTACTTTGGGTTGCCTTCTCCAGAATTGTCAGAGACAGGGGGCCGGAAAACTGGAAGATAAAAATTTGCCGGGTGGTGTATTCGCACTGGTAGTTTCCGCTCTGCAACAGCATCAGGTAGGGAACACTGCATCCGGCAGTCGTACGGTAGGTATTATCATCATCCTTCAGGAACAGCGCATGATTTGCCACCAATCCGTCCGGTGTCAGCGCCACCAGGTGCTTGCACTTACCGTTCTTCCATTTGTAGACATTGTTGATGCTGCCATCCGAAAGCAACTTCGCTGCGTCGGGGTCGTGGAAGGTTTCCTCCGGGCCGGACAAGCCTGCATGGATATAGCTGCTTTCAAAGTAGCTCTGTCCAACTTCATACCAGGGATCTCCTTCCCAGGTGACCTGCTTGCACATCAGGTTGGTATACTTGTACACATCGGTGTACAGCGGTTCCACGGATGCCATCGGATTTTTCTTTACGTCTGCCATTTGCATTTCCTCGCTTTCATAATGTGCTGTTTGAAGCTAATTCCATTATAAAAGCATACTTCCAAAAAGGGAAATGCCGTTTCTGCAACGGCTTATCCCCTTTTGAGATAAGCCGTTTACGGAAAACAAATTTTGATTGCACTGCAAAGCAGATTCACTGCCGGATTCTGTTGCCCCAGTTTCCACACCAGGCTGATATCGGTGCTGTATCGTTCCGGAAGCAAGAGACGGTATTCCGTGTTGCTGCCATAGGCGCGGTTATTGGACATTGGGGAAATGTAAATGGCCCCGGACTCTTTCAGGATCCACCCCACTTCATCATAATTGGTAATTGGTATTTTCTCCGAAATGTGTACCCCCCCTGCTCCAGCATTTTTTGCATACCAACACTGACGTGATTGATTTCAAACTCTGCATCCGGGTGCAGCATTTTTTCTCCATCCAGATCTGAAATTTGGATGTCCCGCAGATTGGCAAAACGATGGCTCTTATGATAAATTAACGAATACGGGATCTTCAAAAATGGAAGATGAGCCAGATCCCGCTGCTGGCAATCATTGACACCGTACAGGATCGCTGCATCGATTTTATCGGAGAGCAACGCATTTTCCAGCTGGCTGGGCTGACAGGAGTGGAGAATCAGTTTCACATTTGGGTAACGTGCATGAAAGATTTCCCGAATTTTGGCGACATAGAATTCCATGTCGTAATACATCACACCAAGATGCAGTTCTCCCTTTTCCGCAGTATCCAGACGGGACAACTTATCCAGCATATTTTCATAGCCTTCCAACAGCTTTGCAAATTCTTCCCGGACGATCTCTCCGAAATCTGTCAGCTCAAAGGAATTTCGTGTGCGTTTTATCAGTTGTACCCGCAACTCTTCTTCCAGCATAGCCATATGGCGGCTCAATGCAGACTGTGCGATATACAGTTCCTCCGCCGTTCTGGAAAAGTTCTTCGTCTCCGCCAGCTTCAAAAATTCCCGCATCACATTCAGTTTCATGTGTCATGCCCCCATGGGTAGTGATTCAAAAAGCAGGCTTCAAAAGAAGCCTGCTTTTCTGATTACTTGCTCTTTTCGGCCTTCTTGGCAGCCTTAGCCTTTGCCTTGGCTTCCTGAGCCTTCTTGGCTTCCGCCTTCTTGTTCTCGGCAGCGGTCTCGTTGGAGGACAGTGCCCACTTTTCGAACTCGATACGGACCTGATCGGCACCGGTTTCCAGAACGAAGCGGTTCTCCTTCACATCCACCACAGTGCCGGTGATGCCGCCGATGGTCACGACTTTGTCGCCCTTGCGCATAGCGGAGCGCATTTCTTCTGCTTCCTTCTTACGCTTGTTCTCGGGACGGATCAGCATGAAGTAGAAGATGACGATCATCAGCACCAGCATCAGCAGCGTGCTGCCCATGCCGGTGGTACCGGCGGTAGAGGTCAGAAAATTCATTGAAAAAACTCCTTCGTGTGTAATATCTTAATTATTATACCATTCTTTGCGTAAATTGCAAGGACAATATTCAGGATTTGGCAAAGCTTCTGTTAAATTCTTCTTGCCAGCTTTTCGGAGTATTCTGCCCGGAACTGGGCGAAGGTGCCTTCGTCCAGGGCATTGCGGATCTTTTCCATCAGCTTGTTGTAGAAATACAAATTGTGCATGACGCACAGACGCATGGCCAGCATCTCCTCTGCCACGAACAGATGGCGGATGTAGGCCCGGCTGTACCGACGGCACACGGGGCAGTCACAATGGCTGTCGATGGGCCGTTCATCCAGCTGATACTTGGCATTTTTCAGGTTGATGGCCCCCTCCCAGGTAAAGAGCCGTGCATGGCGGGCATTCCGGGCAGGCATAACGCAGTCAAAGAAGTCCACGCCCCTCGCAACGGCCTCAATGATGTTGGTGGGGGTACCAACTCCCATGAGATAACGGGTCTTGTCAGCAGGCATGTAGGGCTCCACAGCTTCGATGATATCGTACATCTCCTCTGCGGTTTCGCCCACCGCCAGACCGCCAATGGCGTAACCCGGCAGATCCAGATCGGCAATGCGCTTCATGTGGTCCACCCGGATATCGGCGTAGGTTCCACCCTGATTGATGCCCCAGAGCATCTGGTGGGGATTGACGGTATCCGGCAGACTGTTGAGCCGGGCATTTTCCGCCTTGCAGCGCACCAGCCAGCGGTAAGTACGGTCAACACTCTTCTGGACATAGTCTCT
>CAYXUI010000073.1:0-6755 GCA_964468195.1 uncultured Oscillospiraceae bacterium
CTTTCATACCGGGTGGTAATGCCATCGCTGAGGGTTTGGGTTTGGAGGAAGGTATCCGCTTCCACGCAGACTTTTGGATTTTTGGCGAGACAGTCCACTTTCTGCCCCCGGTGGGCGCAGTGGAAATAGAGGATGATGGTTCCATCCACCAGTTCTGCTCCAAAAGACACGGGAACCACATAGGGGTACTCGTCTCCCTGCATGGCGATGCGGAGGGTATCACACCGGGAGAGTATGGCGAAAATCTCGGCTGGGTCGGTAACCTGACGGTCTTTTCGTCTCATAGCTATCTTACTTCCCGAAGGCGTCCAGTGCCAGTTTGAAAGCGCCGTAGGCACCGGCATCGTTGCTCAGGGAGGCCATGGCGAACTTCACGCCACCGGCGGCGTGGAACACATGCTGATGGAAGTAAGGTTCCAGCCCCTTCACCAGCATGTCACCGGCTTTGCTGACGCCGCCGCCCAGAACCACCACTTCCGGGTTCACCGTGGAACAGACGTTGGCAAGGAACAACCCCATGTAACGGTATACTCGATCCAGCACGGTAAGGGCTTCTGCGTCACCGGCCTTGGCAGCGTCGAAGATGTCCTTGCAGGTCAGGTTTTCGGCATTCCGCATGACACTGGGAGTATCGCAGGCGGCCAGATGTTCCTTTGCCAGCCGGACGATACCGGTGGCGGAGCAATACTGTTCCACGCAGCCCCGGTTGCCGCAGTTGCAGGAAAGGGTCTCCTCAGGCTCGACGCAGATGTGGCCGATTTCTGCACCGGAACCGTGGGCACCATGGAGCAGGTTGCCTTCCACCACGATTCCGCCGCCAACGCCGGTGCCCAGGGTGACGAACACCATGTTGTCGCAGCCCTGGCCGCCGCCTTTCCAGAATTCTCCCAGAGCGGCCACGTTGGCATCGTTACCGGCCTTGACCGGGAAACCGGTGAGGTCGGACAAAGTTTGAGAAATGTTGAACACGCCCCAGCCCAGGTTGATGCACTTGTTCACCACGCCCCTGGCATTGACAGGACCGGGAACGCCGATGCCCAGACCCAGAATGTCATCATCGGGAATGTTATGGGAATTCAGATATTCCCGGACAGAAGCTGCAATATCCGGCAAGATCTGTGCGCCACCGTTGGCGGTGACGGTGGGGATCTCCCACTTGTCCAGCAGATTGCCGTTTTCATCAAAATAAGCGATCTTTACGGTGGTGCCGCCCAGATCGATGCCAAAGCCGTATTTCATAATGTTCTCCTCCTGTTGTGTGGATGAAATCTGCCTCCATTATACACCATTGCCGGGAAAAAGCCAGAGGGGAATGAAAAACTTTTCTGGCTTCCGCCCCTGACTTGACAAGCTCGGCTTTCCGGTGCTAAGATAGCAATCATGGAGGGATGCACCATGGATATCGATACCCTTGCCAAAACCGGCCTGACCGGCAATCAACTGAAACTCATCGCCGTCATCACCATGACCATCGACCACATCGGTCTGGTGCTGCTGCCCCGGGTCTGGGTGCTGCGGCTCATTGGCCGGCTGGCCATGCCCATTTATGCCTATATGATCGCCGAAGGTTGCCACCATACCCATGACCGGTGGCGGTATCTGGGGCGCATTGCGGGGCTGGGACTGCTGTGTCAGGTGGTGTATACGGCCTTTACCGGATCCCTGTATGGCAATATTCTGCTGACCTTTTCTCTGTCTGTTTTGTTGATCTGCGCCATTGAAAATTTCCAGAAAAAACGCACTGTTTCTGCCCAGGCAGGGGTATTTGCCCTGCTGCTGGGAATTTTTGTGGTGACGGTGGCTTTGCCGCCGATGTTGAAACGGTGGGATTTTGACCTTGACTACGGCCTTATGGGCGTGCTGCTGCCGGTGCTGGTATACTTTGGCCGGGAGAAGACCAAATATCTCACCGCCGGATTGTTTCTGCTGGGCTTCCGCTATGGCGGCCTGCAATGGGCGGCATTGGCTACCGTGCCCTTGCTGGGGATGTACAACGGTCAGCGGGGCCGGGGGAATGTGGGAAAGTGGTTCTATCTTTATTACCCGGCCCATTTGGTCGTGATCTACGGCGTGGGAATGCTGCTGTAATAAAATATAACGCTGGCTGTCCCCTCCGTAAAAACAGAGGGGACAGCTTTTTTCGGCACTGTTGGGCAAAAGGTTGCAATTTGGTGACAAATGTGCTATGATTTTAGAAAGAAATTTCCCTTTGGAGGCGTGCGTCGTGAAAAAGAAAGTTGTGACCATCCTGCTGGTGATCGTGATCGTGCTGGTGCTGATCATTGCCGGAGCTCTTGGCTTTGTCTGGTACCGGGACAACCATGTGTTTGTGGAAGGGGATGCCTACCCCATCAGCTCCACCCGGATCGATCTGCGGGAGCAGGATGTGACGGAAAGTTATTATCTGGAATTGCAGCAGGCACTGCCTCAGTGCGAAATCTTGTGGAACGTACCTTTCCAGAATGGGAAACTTTCCAGCGACAGCCAGACCATCACCGTCAGTAACCTGACGGAAGAAGATGCCGGAATGCTGCAATATTTCCCGAATCTGAAGGCCCTGGATGCCACCTCCGGCCAGGCGGACATGAACTATGCCCTGCTGGAATCACTGGCCAGTGAAAAGCCGGAGTGGGACGTGCGCTATGAAGTGGATTTGGGGGGCAAACGGGTAGCCCCGGAGGAAACCCAGCTGGAGCTGTACCCGGAGGAATATGACCCGGACATCCTTGGGAACAATCTGGTCTATCTGCGGCAACTCACGGAATTGACGCTCCACACCCCTGATATGCCGGAAACGGTCCTTGCTGCCCTGAAGGAAGCTTACCCGGAAATTACCATTCTCTGCACTGCGGAAATTCTGGGAACGGAGTACGATACGTTCACCACCGAGCTGGATCTTTCTGCCATGACGGAAGCCGATGTGGAGGAAGTGGCGGCTCAGTTGTCCCGGCTGCCTAACCTGACCTATGTAAATCTGGATCCGGAAGACGGCATGTCTACCCTTTCCAAAGAAGGGGTCGAGCAGCTCATGGCAGCGGCACCGGATGTTGTATTTGACTATTCCTTTGATTTTTTTGGAGAGACCCTATCCACTGCGCAGGAAGAAGTGGTGCTGACCAATGTGAAGATCGGGGACGAAAATGAAAGTGTAATTCGGCTGGCGCTGGATCTTCTGGGCAATTGCAGCCGCTTTGTGCTGGACAACTGCCGGATGTCCGATGAAGTCATGGAGCAGCTACGCAATGACTACCGGGAGCAAACCAAAGTGGTCTGGCGGGTCTGGTTCGGTGGCGGCAGCAGCCTGACGGATGCAGAAGTCATTCGCTGCACCTACGATCTGGTGGATGACAACTGCCACGATCTGGTATACTGCGAGGATGTGCGGTTCGTGGACTTCGGCCATAACGAGTGGCTGGACGGCTGCGATTTCGTTTCCGGCATGGTGAATCTGGAATACTGCATCCTCTCCGGCGCCCCCATCAAGAGCCTGGAGCCCTTTGCCAACTGCAAGAATCTGAAATTCCTGGAAATCGCCTTCTGTGAATATATTGAGGATCTTTCCCCCTTGGCAAACTGTGAAAATCTGCAAATGCTGAACATCAGCAATACCCACGCGCTGGATCTGTCCCCTCTGGACGATCTGGATCTGACCCACTTCTGCGCCCGGCTGAATCCCTCCGGCAAGAGCCGGATTTCTGCGGAGGAGCAGGCCCGGTTTATCGAGCAGCACCCCGACTGCTGGTCTTCCTTCGATGGTGCCCAGCCCTACGGCGTGGGCTGGCGCTATGACGAAGATGAGATCACCCCCCTGGAGCACTATACTCTGCTGGGAGAGGCCTTCCAGTATCCCCATTCCCCCAACAATACCGGCTGGTATCTTAGCTGATAATGCAGGTTAGACGTTGATACTGGGAAGGCTCTGCGCCTTGCGACTGCCGGGGCGTCGAAAGCGCTGCCCCTACAAAAGCTCTCAACGCTTGATGTGCATTGCAGCCATCAAATAACGGAAATTATTTTGAAAAGGAGAAATGTTCTATGAATACCCCCATCCATACCCCCAATGCCCCTGCCGCCATCGGTCCCTACTCCCAGGCTGTTCAGGCCGGTAATCTGGTCTTTGTTTCCGGTCAGCTGCCCATTGATCCTGCTACCGGCGCCTTTGCCGGAGAGGACATTGCTGCCCAAACCCGTCAGTCCCTGACCAACGTCCGCAACATTCTGGAAGCTGCCGGTTACAGCCTGAGCGACGTGGTGAAGACCACCGTTCTGCTGGCAGAAATTGCCGACTTCGGCGCCATGAATGTGGTTTACGAAGAGCTCTTCGGCGATACCAAGCCTGCCCGCGCTGCATTTGCCGTGAAGGATCTGCCCAAGGGTGCGCTGGTGGAGATCGAAGCCATTGCCTGTAAGTAATCAGGAGTTAAGAATTTTGGGGAATGCAGAATGCATAGTGCTAAATGCACAATGGTGAAATAATCGGTGTCGTTGCGAGCCGGTCTGAGGACTGTCTCGCAATGACACTGTTTTTACTTAAAATTCATCCCCGAAGGGGATACCATAACTGTCAATTGTCCACTGTCAACTGTCAATTACCAACGTCTTGATTTTGTGACTTTCTCACTTTCCAATTTCCTGGCTTTGTGGTATGATAAAAGAAAAAAGGAGGAAAGAACATGACCTTTGACGAACTGAAACAAAAAATGGACGATGCCCATTATATTTATGACGATACTCTGGCCACGGTGCTCTATGTTGCCTTGCAGCTGGGTAGGCCGTTGCTGATCGAAGGTGCCGCCGGTGTGGGCAAGACGGAGATCGCCAAAGTCATGGCTGCTGCCCTGGACCGGGATCTGGTGCGGCTGCAATGCTATGAAGGGCTGGATGAAAGCAAGGCTCTCTATGAGTGGAACTACCAGAAGCAACTGCTGGCCATTCAGGTCAATCTGGCCCAGACGGATAAGGATGCTTTGACCCGCTCGCTGTTCAGCGACGAATACCTGCTGGAGCGGCCTTTGCTCCAATCCATCCGGGCGGAAAAACCGGTGGTGCTGCTGATTGACGAAGTGGACAAGGCGGATGAAGAATTTGAAGCCTTCCTGCTGGAACTGCTGTCGGAGATGCAGGTATCCATCCCGGAAGTGGGTACGGTGAAGGCCAAGTCCATTCCCTTCGTGGTGCTGACCTCCAACCGGGCGAGACCTCTGTCGGAAGCCCTCCGGCGGCGGTGCGCCTACCTGTATATCGGCTACCCGGATATGGAGAAGGAACTGGCCATCCTCCGGGCGAAACTGCCCCATGTGGATGACCGGCTCTGCGCCCAGGTGGCACTGGCGGTGCAAAAGCTCCGCAGCAACGAAGTGATTTTGAAGAAGCCCTCCATCGCCGAGACGCTGGACTGGGCGGCGGCGCTGGATGCTCTGGGGATCCGGGAACTGACTCCCGATGCCCTGCGGCAAACTGCCGGATTTGTGCTGAAGAACAACGAAGACATCGAAGTCATGGATCTGGAAGAGCCAGCCCACGACTGCCACTGCGACGGCAGCTGCGGAGGGCACCACCATGGTTGAGCCGGAGGTTTACCTGGAAAAGCTGTCGGCTTTTTCCCGGATGCTCCGGTTGCAGGGACTGGCTGTCAGCCCAAAGGAAACGGAGGATGCCAGCCGGTTGCTGATCCTGCTTGGCATGGAGGACCGGGAACAGGTGAAGACCGCTCTGCGGACGGTCTACGCCAAAAGCCGGGATGAACAGATTACCTTCGACCGGGTCTTTGACGGTTTCTTTATCTCGGAAGAAAAAATGCGCCAGCAGGCCAAAGAGCAGATGGAGCGGGAGAAAGAACTTCAGCAACACCGGCAGGAGGCCCAGGAAGAGCTTCAGCTGAATGGAAAACCCATGGATCTGGATGAGGAGCAGCGGGAAGCCTATGCCGCCATGTCGGAGGAGACCCGGCAGAAATTGCGGAACTTCATGGACAAGTACCGGGCCACGGCAGAGCGCAATCCCAAGCTTTACGGAGATTTTATCCACTCCGTATTTACCCGGACCATTCTGGAGCAGCAGATGCTCATGGAAAATGCCGGGGTAGGGGGGCAGGAGCAGGATCCGGACATCGGCATCCTCTACCGGGATATTTCTCAGTTTCAGGATACGGAGATCCCCAAGGCTATTGAGATGATCCAGAACGTGGCCCGGCAGATCAACGGGGAACTTTCCGCCAAACGCCGCCGTGGGGGACACAGTGGCAAGCTGGACTTCCGCCGAACCATCCGGAAGGGGCTGGAGACCGGCGGCAGCTTCTACCGGCTGCGCTACCGAAAAAGGCGCTCCCACCGAAAGCATCTGGTGGTATTGTGCGATGTGTCCGGCTCCATGGTGCAGTTTTCAGAATTTGCCTTGCGGTTCATCCAGAGCCTGAATCAGGTTTCGGATAACTCCCGGGTGTTCCTGTTCTCGGAAACGGTAACAGAGGCGGATGCCTTCCGTCTGCAAAATATGGATCAGTTCCGGAATTTTGTCCGGGAATCCGGGGTTTTCGGCCGGGGAACGGATCTGGGCACAGCCCTGGAAATGCTGTGCAACAAGCAACCGGCAGTGCTCAGTTCCGGGGCAACCCTGCTGATTTTGTCGGATACCAAATCCATCGACCAGCCCCGGGCCATGGCGGCCTTGCAGGAGACCAAACGCCTGTCCGGCCGGGTGATCTTCCTGAATCCCATCCCGGAAAACAAGTGGAAATATGTCAAAAGCATTCAGGC
>CAYXUI010000074.1:0-6722 GCA_964468195.1 uncultured Oscillospiraceae bacterium
AGGCGACCTTCTCATTACGAGTGAGATGCACTACCGACTGTGCTACACTAGCATAGAAATCTTATTTATTATAACGGGAAATGGGGGAAATGTCAACTACTAAATCTCTTTTTTGCGGAATATTGCGGAAAATGCTTGCAAGGGAAGGAACCTTCTGCTACACTATAGGCAAAGAGGAGGACGAAGTATGACACGTTTTTTTGTGACCGGGGAGGAACTTGCGCAGCAGCAGGTGTGTCTGACCGGGGAGAATGCAAAGCACGCCAAAGTGCTGCGGCTGAAAGTGAATGAACAGGTTCTCATCTGCGACGGGGCAGGCCGGGAAGGATTGTGTCGGGTGGTAGATATGACCGATACGCCGGTTCTGGAAGTGATGGAGCGCCGGAAATCGGCTTCGGAAGCGGCGGTGAAGGTCAGCGTTTACATGGCTTATCCCAAGGCGGACAAGCTGGAGCATGTGATCCAGAAAGCCACGGAACTGGGTGCCTATGAAATCGTGGCGTTTCCTTCCAGCCGGTGCATTTCCCGGCCGGACGAGAAAAGCCTGAAAAAGAAACTGGAACGCTGGCAGAAGATCGCAGCCTCGGCGGCGGAGCAGTCCGGCCGTGGCCGGATCCCGGAGGTTCGCTGTCTGGGCAGCTATGCCGAAGCTCTGAAAGCCGCTGCTGCCGCCGACAAGGCGCTGATGTTCTACGAGCATGAGGAAGCTCTGACGCTGAAAAAGGCTCTGTCTGAGGGAAACTATCAAATCGTCAGCCTGCTCACCGGCCCGGAAGGCGGGCTGGAAGAGAAGGAAGTGGAGCAGGCAAGGGAAGCAGGATTACAGGTCTGCACCCTTGGCAAGCGCATCCTCCGCTGTGAGACGGCACCGCTGTGCGCATTGTCCGCAGTGATGTACGATGCCGGGGAATTTTGAATATGGATAACATAATTGGCAGGCACAAAAGTGCCTGCCAATTATGTTATGTCAGAAGCCAAACATCCATCGTCTCAGAAGCAGAACCATGACCATTCCTGCCAGTGCCACAGCCAACACGATCAGAAAATGCTGATAAGGGCGCTTGCCGATTTCCTGCTGCATTTCCAGTTCATCCAGTCTCTTTCCGTTCAGAAATGCGATGATCTCTTTGTAGGTATGGACATTGTGCTGCATTTTCTGTGTCTCCATTCGGACAGACCAGAAAATGCAGACAACTGCCCATATCAGCCAAAGCAAAATTCCCCACAGGTTTAAGTACTTCACAAGGGGCATCGGCAGGATCACCAATCCCAAAAGCAAAATGATAAATATATTCTGATCCCGTTTGAAAATACGAATGTCCTCTGCATCGATTTGTTCTTTCATTGGCTCTACAATAGTGTATATTGTTTGACCCACATAGTTTTTTATAAGAGTGGCGGAAAGAACGGCGAGAATGCCTATCAGAATCGCCATCAGAACACTCAACAAACGCTTTCGGTTCTTCCGGGAAGGGGCAGCGTCCACCGTTGGGGAGGTTGTGGGAGCCCCCAGAATTTCATGGATATCCCCGATGCTGGAAATAGCCAGCCGGTAGGCAGCTTCCGGGACTTTTCCCTGGACGATAAGATCGTTATAGCGGTCAAGGGTGTTTTGTAAAATCTCCTGCCGGATGTCCTCGCAGTCATGGGCACCGGCGAAGAGCAGGTTGACGTATTGGATCAGTTCTTCTTTCATAATTCGTCCTCCACATGCAGTAGTTGATCCATGATTTCCTTGGTTTCCTGCCATTCCCCCAGAAGGCGGAAGCAGGCTTCCCGGCCCTGGGGAGTGATGGTATAATACCGCCGCCGGGCACCGGCACCGCTGTCGCCCCAGTAGGAGGCAATACAGCCGGATTCTTCCAGACGCTTGAAGGCGGTATACAGGGTGGCCTCCTTCAGCTCAAAGCGGCCGGAGGAGAGGGTGGATATGGTTTTGTTGATCTCATAGCCGTAGCTGTCGCCACGGAGCAATCGGGCTAAGATGATGGCATCGGTATGCCCCCGGATCAGATCGCCGGCGATGGACATTTGGCATCCCTCCTTCTGGTACTATAGTAGCGCGAAGTACCTCGCCTGCCAAGGTATATCATAAAAGAAAATGGGTCTGTTCTTTGAAACAGACCCAAATGCTTCACTTGTGGTATTTGCTCCCGGCCTGAATGGCTTCTGCCCGGTACAGCTGCTCCAGCACCATGATCCGGGCCAAATGGTGGGGGAAGGTCATGGGACCCATGGACAGGTGAAAATCCGCCCGCTGCTTGACTCTGGGGGCCATGCCGAAGGAGGAACCGATGAGAAAACAGGTACTGGATTTGCCGCTTAATTTGACACTGGACAGTTTGTCTGCGAAGGCTTCACTGCTCAGCGCTTTGGCCTCCGGGGTGAAGACGCAGAACCAGGCACCTTTTGGAATTTTGGCAAAGATCAGATCTGCTTCCTTTTCCAAACCGGCAGAAATTTCGGCAGGGGAGGGATCCTCCGGTAGGCGCACCTCCGGCAGTTCCAGCAGGGTGAATTTGCAGTAACCGCCGAGACGCTTTTTGTATTCCTCTGCGGCGGAAATGTAGAATTTTTCTTTCAGTTTGCCCATGGTGATGAGGGTGATATCAAACATTGCTGTGCTCCTTTGTCATGGCTTTTTAAGAATTTTACCATTTCAGCCGGGAAAAGGCAATGCTTTTTTCACAACTCCGGGTCAAACTAACTGTGGGAGGTGAATACATGAAAAAGAAGCCCATCATCATAACCGATCCCTTCGGCAGCTACACCGGCCTTACGAAAGAAGACGAAAAGCCGGTACAGGATGTAGATGACCTTTGATTGAGTTGATAGTTGACAGTGGACAGCTCAGGGATCCCCTTCGGGAATGATTTTGAATTTGCCAGTCACATGGCAACGCAAAGAAGGCAGGTGCTACCCGCCTGCCTTCTTTGCGTATTTTTCCCGGGTTGCAAGACCGCCCCGGAGATGGCGTTCGGCTTTGTTTTTATCCAGCACAAGCCGGACCTGACGGTAAAGGGCTTGATCACAATTTGGCAGCCGTTGGGTCAAGGTCTTATGTACCGTGGATTTGGAAATGCTGAAGTGCAGCGCGGTGGAGCGGACAGTGGCGCCGGTCTCGATCATGTACAGGGCCCATTCGTAGGCCCGCTGGTCCAGATTATCCTTCATGTTTCTCCCCTCCGATGCTGTGCTGCTGGAAAAGCCTATGACCGGAACCAGAAGAATATGTTCCCTTGACAGAAATCTCCCCCGGGAGTACAATGGCAGTACTATCAAAATGAGGAGAGAGAAACCATGATCTACTTCCATAACGACTACGCCGAAGGCTGCCATCCCAAAGTCTTGCAGGCATTGACCGAAACCAATCTCTGCCAGAGCGTGGGATACGGGGAAGACGAATATTGCGCCGCCGCAGCGGCGAAGATCCGTAAGCTGTGTCAGAGGGAAGATGCGGCAGTACATTTTCTGGTAGGCGGTACCCAGACCAACTTGACGGTGATCGATTCCGCTCTGCGGCCCCATCAGGGCGTCCTGTGCCCCACAGGTGGGCATATCAATGTCCATGAAACGGGAGCGGTGGAGGCTACCGGCCACAAGGTATTGGCACTGCCTTCCGATGACGGAAAGCTAACAGCCAAGCAGGTGCGGGAGAATGTGGAAGCCCACCGGGCTGACAGCAGCTTTGAACATATGGCTCAGCCGAAGATGGTCTATATTTCCAATCCCACGGAGTACGGCACATTGTACAGCCTTTCCGAGCTGGAAGAACTGTCCCGAACCTGCCGGGAGCTGGGGCTGTACCTGTTCCTAGACGGGGCCAGACTGGGCTATGGTCTGGTGGCGGAAGGCTATGATGTGACCCTGGCAGATATCGCCCGGCTGACGGATGTATTTTACATCGGCGGCACCAAGGTCGGTGCCCTGTTTGGAGAAGCGGTGGTCATTGCCCATCCGGAACTGAAGGTGGATTTCCGTTATCTCATTAAGCAGCACGGTGGCATGCTGGCAAAGGGACGTCTGCTGGGGGTGCAGTTTGATGCCCTGATGACCGACGAACTGTACTGGGATATCTCCCGCCATGCGGTGCGTCTGGCAGATCAGCTGCGGCAGACTCTGGATGCCATCGGGGCAAGCTATCTGGTTCCCGGCATTACCAATCAGGTTTTCCCCATTTTGCCGGATGCCCTGCTGGATGCGCTGGGGAAGGAATTCTGCTTTACGGAGATGGAGCGCATTGACGAAAGGCACCGGGCCGTACGTTTCTGCACCAGCTGGGCTACCACCCAGGAGAATATGGACAAGCTTTGTGCAGTCCTGACGGAATTGGCAAAAAACGGATAATTTACAAGTTGTTCACTGGATTTTATTGGCATTTTGCGATATACTAGCACAAAAGGGGGTATGCCTGTGCATATCGATAAAAAGATGCTGCACCGGTTGTTTTTGCTGGCGGCCGGTTCCATTATGTTCGCTTGGCTGGTGCTGGATACTTCCCGGGCAACGGCACTGTTCCAGTGGGGGTGGGATTTGTTTTCCCCTTTCATTGTGGGTGCTGGTATTGCCTTTGTTTTCAATGTTCCCATGCGTGCCATTGAAAATCAGCTGCAGGATGTTCGCCGGGAGGGACTGCGCCGAACGCTGTCCATTGTTCTGACATTGCTGGCGTTGGTGCTGGTAGTCATGTTTGTGTTTGAGCTGCTGATCCCCCAGATCCAGGAGACCATCACCGCCCTGACGGAGCGGATCCCGGCTTTCATTGAGCGGACTTCCGCCAACCTGATGAAGCTCATTGAGGACAATCCGGATCTTGGCGTTTACATTCAGAAGGCCTTTAATCTGGAAAGCCTGAATCTGTCCACCATATTGACCAATGTACTGACCTGGCTTGCCAATCAGGTGTCCATTGTCATGGGCGGTGCGGTGAATGTCATCGGAAATGTCACCAGCGGCATCGTGAATCTGGTGATCTCCATTGTATTTGCCATCTACTGTCTGGGGCGGAAGGAGATTTTGGCCCGGCAGGGGAGACGGGTTCTGTATTCCCTGACCTCGGAACACCGGGCGGATGAGATCATCCGGATCCTCCGGCTTACCAATGTGACCTTCTCCAATTTCATTTCCGGCCAGTGTCTGGAAGCGTTGATCCTTGGCTGCCTGTTTGCGGTGACCATGGCCCTGTTCGGGATGCCTTATATTCCGCTGGTCAGCGTCATCATTGCGGTGACGGCCCTGATCCCTGTGGTGGGTGCCTTCGTGGGCTGTGTGCTGGGTGCTTTCTTCATTCTGGTGAACGACCCTATCCAGGCGTTGACGTTTGTGGCCATGTTCCTGATTTTACAGCAGCTGGAAAACAATCTGATCTACCCCAGAGTGGTGGGGACTTCCATTGGCTTGCCGGGTATGTGGGTGCTGGTGGCGGTGTCCATCGGCGGTGAGATCATGGGTGTTGGCGGCATGCTGGTGATGATCCCTCTGACCTCAGTTATGTATACCCTTCTGCGGGAGTTTACGGATAAGCGTCTTGCAGAGCGGAACATCCCGGAAGAAAAACTGCTGGATCATCCCCCGGAGATCAAGTCCCGGTTCCAGCAGAACAAAGAGAAAAAAGAACGGAAACGCCTGCAAAAAATGCGGCAGAAACTTCAGGAGATCCAGTCCCAAAAGCATAAATAATTATTCACCCCGCTGACATTAAGCGTCAGCGGGGTGAACTTATACCTGGGTAAATTCGTAATCTTCAAATTTAAGCTGGTCGCCAACGTCCACACCGAAGGGCAGCAGGGCGATGGCAACTTCGGAGACCACGCCGGTATCCGCATAGCGGACATAGGCATAGTCACCACGGATATCGATGATGGTGCAAAGCATACTGTTTTCTCCTTACCGGATGAAATTGGTGTAGACCGCAGGTTCCGGTTCCGGCAGGCCGTTTTTCTCCTTACCCATGGCGATGGATTCCATGAGGAAAACCATGTTCTTGGCCAGATTGCGCATGGTGCGGATGCCTTCCGGATCCAGAGAGGCCTCGCCGGGCTTGCCACCGTGGATCTGATTCCAGTAGGTGGAAGAGGCAATGGGCATCTGGTTGATGGAGAAATACTTATTCAGTACGTCCATGGAAGCGGTACAGCCGCCCCGGCGGGCGCAGACCACACTGGCTCCCACTTTCATCCGCTTGTCGATGTGTCCGGTGGAATAGAACAGCCGGTCCAGGAAGGAAAGCAGGGTACCGTTGGGAGAAGCATAGTAAACAGGGGAGCCCACAACGATACCGTCGCAGGCCGCCAGTTTTTCGGCGGCTTCGTTTACCAGATCGTCAAAGGTACATTTGTGCAGCTGGTCGCAGCGGTTACAGGCGATGCAGCCCCGGATATTTTTGGAGCCGACCTGCAAAATTTCCGTCTCCACGCCGTACTGGGCAAAGACTTCCACCATCTGGTCCAGAGCGTAAGCGGTGTTACCATGGACTTTGGGGCTGCCGTTGATGAGCAATACTTTCATACAGAAACCTCCTGTTGGAATACAAGAAAGTATATGGTCAGAGTTTTGAAAAACCCGTCCCCCGGAGGGGACGGGTTCAAATTCAGTTGGGGAAAGCCTGCCTAAGGATTAGTCCTTGTACAGCTCGACCAGCTTGTTCAGATGCTCCCAACGCTCCTTGGCAGCAGCCTCGTTCTTAGCGAACAGATCGGTTGCACGCTCGGGGAACTCACGGG
>CAYXUI010000075.1:0-6674 GCA_964468195.1 uncultured Oscillospiraceae bacterium
TTCCCCGAACCCTGAATATGGCCCTGTCCGGCATCCGGGATATGTCCACCATCGAAGAACCTCCCGCCGACCGTTACCCGGTGCAGACCTTCGTCATGGAGCACAACAATGCCATCATTGACGATGCCATCCGCCGGGAGGTGGAACGTGGCGGCCAGGTCTATTACCTCCACAACCGTACCGAGACCATCGACCAGTGCGCTTCCGCACTGGTGCGCCGGATTCCCGGCCTGCGGATAGCCGTTGCCCACGGCCAGATGGGCGAAGAAGCTCTTGGGGATGTGATGCAGGCCATGACGGAAGGAGACATTCAGGTTCTGGTGTGCACCACCATCATCGAAACCGGTCTGGACATCCCCAACGCCAACACCCTTATCATCGAAAATGCCGACCGGTTCGGCCTGAGCCAGCTCCACCAGCTCCGGGGCCGGGTAGGCCGCTCCACCCGCCACGCCTATGCCTACTTCACTTACCGTCCTGACAAGAATCTGACGGAAATCGCCGAAAAGCGGCTCTCTGCCATCCGGGACTTTGCCGAATTCGGTTCCGGCTTTAAGATCGCCATGCGGGATCTGGAGATCCGGGGTGCTGGCAATCTGCTGGGTTCCGAGCAGTCCGGCCACATGATGAGCGTGGGCTACGACATGTACCTGAAACTGCTGGACGAAGCCGTACTGGAAGAACAGGGTCAGGCACCCAAGGCACCGGATTGTACCGCCGACCTGAACGTGACCGCCAACGTGGACAAGAATTTCGTCACCCGTGGGGAAGAACGGATGGATCTGTACCGCCGGATGGCCGCCATCCGCACGGAAGAGGATGCGGAAGACCTGCTGGACGAAATCGTGGACCGCTACGGCGAGCCGCCTAAGGGCGTGCTGAACCTCATCGACATTGCCCTGCTCCGTGCCAAAGCCCGGGAAGTGGGCATCAAGGACATTCGCCAGAAGTCCACCGATGTGCTGTTCACCCTGGCAACCCTGAACATCGAAGCCGTCTCCGCCCTCTGCGCCGACGAAACTTACAAAGCCCGTGTAACTTTCCTGCCCAACGCCAAGGAGCCCACCCTCCGGCTGAAACTGGCAAGCGGCGTGGACAGTCTGAAGCAGAGCAAAGTCTTCATCGACCGCTACCGCGTGCTGTGCCGAAGCTAAGCATACATTCGTAGAGCGCATAGCTGCCCCCGCCGATCAGCTAACGATGATTGCCTGGTTGATTAAATCGTTGTTGTCGTAACAGTCCCCTTTCAACAAACCGGTCTAAAACCCGCAGTGGGCGGCGGGGTCATGCCCCCGCCCTACGAAGGAAAACAATCTCCTTCCCCACAATTATTCAAAATTATTCCATTGCATTTTCGCATGAATATGCTATAATACCCTAAACTTTTTCCCATGGATTGGAGGAATCCCTATGGCAGGTGGAAAATTTTCCAAACCCCGTCCCCACCGGGACGAGGAACGCCAGATCGAGCAGGCTTTCCGTCAGGTGACGGGGCAGGCTCCCACACCCGAAAGCCCCATTCTGGGGCAGCAGCAAGCCAAACAGTCTCAGCCTAACCGGCTGCCCCGGCGGCAAAATGCGTCTCAGGACACCGTGTTGATGACGGAAGAAGAAATCGCGGAAGCCCTGCGGCAGGCCCCGGCCCAGCCCACCCCATCCCGGCCGGCCTACAGCGCCACCGTCCCCCAGGAAGAACCCTTCGACTTTTTACCGGAGGATATGGACGGCGTTTTTGCCGCAGATACGCCGGAACCTCCTGTGGAGGAGGCGGAACCTGACTTCATCGACAAGCTCATGGCCCTGTGGGATCGGCTCACCGCTCCCGGCAGCAAAAAGCAGACCTACATCCTGCTGGGCATTTGTGCCGTATCTCTCATCGTGATCATCAGCTGTCTTGTCATGTTCTTCTCCGGTTCTTCCGACCCCAACAACGGCAAGATTCTGGACAACGTCATCATTGCCAATGTGAATGTGGGCGGCATGAGCAAAAGCGAAGCCATCTCCGCCGTGAAACAGGCCACTGCCAACACCTTCACCGCCCAGGATATGGTCATCGATCTGTCCGGCACCCAGCTGCGGCTGAGCCCCAAAGACACCGGTGCCAATTTGAATGTGAAATCCGCCGTGGCGGAGGCCTATGAATATGGCCGCACCGGCACCAAGGCAGAGAAGGAGCAGGCACTCTCCCTTTCCAAATCTCAGGAGCACGTCATTGCCCTGCTGCCTTATCTGAATTTGAAGGAAGACTACATCCGCTCCACCCTGACTTCCTATGCCGGGGATTCCGGCTCCACCCTGACCCAGACTTCCTACGGTCTGGAAGGCAGCCAGCCGGAACTGTCTGTGGAGAAGTTCAACAAAAATACCCCCACCCAGACCCTGGTCATCACCCTGGGCACCCCCGGTGTGGGTTTTGACGTGGAGGATGTTTTCAATCAGGTGCTGGATGCTTACAGCCTGAACACCTTCCTGGTCACCGTGGAGAATGTAGAGGCCGTGAAGGAGCCCGATCCTGTGGATTTGGAAGCCATCTACGAAGAATTCTATGTGGAACCTGTGGATGCTTCTCTGGATCCTGACACCTATCAGCCCATCCCCAGCTCCTACGGTTACGGTTTTGATCTGGAGGAAGCCCAGAAACTGCTGGATGATGCCGCCCCCGGCGATACCATCCGCATCCCCATGGAATACATCGAGCCGGAAATTCTGGAAACGGAAGCCATTTTCCAGGATACTCTGGGCAGCTACAAGACCCAGCAGAATTCCAACGACAATCAGACCCACAATCTGAAGCTGATCTGTCAGGCCATCAACGGCACCCGTTTGGAACCCGGCGAGACGTTCTCCTTCAATCAGGTAGTTGGCCAACGCACCAGTGAACGGGGGTACCGGACCGCCATTGAAGATCCCGCCCTTCCCAACAAGACCACTCTGGGCGGTGGTATCAGCCAGGCAGCCTCCACCCTCTACTGTGCCGCACTGACTGCTGATCTGGATATTACCCAGCGTTACTCCGGTTCCACCGTTCCCGGTTACACCGAAGCCGGTTTTGACGCTGTCATCAGTTGGAATCTCTACGATCTGACTTTCCGGAACAACAAGAGTGACCCCATTCAGATCAAGGCCGAGGTTTCCGGTGGTTATGTCAAGATGGAAATTCTGGGTACCGAGACCCGGGATTACTACATCGGTCTGACCTCCGTCACCACCAGCACCATCCAGCCGGAAGTGGAGACCAGGGACTTTTCCTATGACTACACCGAAGGATACAAGGAAGGCGATGTCATCGAGGAAGGTACCACCGGTTACATTGTCAAGACCTATAAAGTCAAATACGATTCCACTACCAAAAAAGAGCTGTCCCGGGACTATGTTGCCACCACGGAATATCCCATGGTGAAGAAAGTCGTGGCCCACATCCTGCCTCAGGAGACCACCGCTCCCACGACACCTCCCACCACCGCAGCCCCCACGCCGGAGACTACCACACCTCCCGCTTCTACGCCGGAAACCCCGGATCCGGAGCTTTCCGAATCTCAGGCGCCGGCTTCTTCGGAACCGCCAGCGCCTTCAGAGCCTTCTTCCCCCCAGCCCGATGGCTCCGGTGAAGAAAATCTTGCGGCCTGATAGTATAAAAACATCCCCCTGCCATATGGCAGGGGGATGTTTCGTTTCTCAATCTTTCGCCTGGATCAGCAAATGATAATCAATGACGCCGGCTTCGGTGTTTTCGATGTTGATGGTATAGCTCAGGTCAATGACACCTCCATCGGGGACGATGTCATAGAATACACTGGTGGCCTGAACGGTGAGCATCAGGGCACCGAAGGGCATTTGATACAAGGAGTCGTGGGGGACACCCTCCTGGAAGACCATCTGGGACTTCAGAGCCCCGGTTCTGGTCAGGGTCACTACACCCGGCTCCACGCGGAAAGTGGTGGTAACGCCCTCCAGGCCCGTCAGAGCACTTTCTTCGTAGGTGATATCCCACCCGCCGTCCCGCAGGAGCATGGCACCCTCGGTGGTCAGTTCAATGACCTCCGGCTCCTGATCCGGATAGGACTGCCGTCCCCGGATCTGCAAAACCACATTCTGCTTCACGCCTTTGCCTCCACAGCCAGCTCCAGCAACCGGTCAATGAGATCGCTGTAGGGAATGCCGCTGGCACCAAAGAGCTTGGGGTACATGGAAATGGAAGTAAAGCCCGGCAACGTGTTGATCTCATTGAACACCGCCCGGTTGTCTTCAAAGGTCACGAAGAAGTCCACCCGGCTCAGGCCCTGACAGCCGATGGCACTGTAGACCTTTACAGCAGCCTGCCGCACAGTCTCCTGTACCTCCTCCGGGATCCGGGCGGGGACATAGGCGGTGGAAGTATCGGTAATGTACTTGGCATCGTAGTCATAGAAGTCGGCACCGGAGTCGATCTCGCCGCAGATGGAAGCCACGGGGGTATCATTGCCCAACACCGCAACCTCGATCTCCCGGCCGTGGATAAATTCCTCCACCAGCACCTTCCGGTCGAACTTGGCAGCGTCAGACAGAGCCTTGCCCAGCGCTTCCCGGTCAGCGGCCTTGGAGACGCCTACGGAAGAGCCGGTACCGGCGGGCTTGACGAACATGGGGTAAGCAAACCGGGCTTCCAGCGCATTCAGAACCGCTTCCGTGCCCGCTCCCAGCTGCTCCCGGCGCACCAGTTCCCAGGCAGCCTGGGGCACCCCGGCCTGATCCACCACCAGCTTGGTCAGGGTCTTATCCATGGCCACGGCAGAAGCTGCCACATGGGGGCCAACGTAAGGAATACCCGCCATCTGCAACAGGCCCTGCATGGCACCATCCTCGCCGTTTTCCCCGTGGAGCACCGGGAAGACCACATCAATGTGCTCCTGCACAAGGCCCTCTTCCGTCAGGCACAGCAGGCCCTGCCCCCGGGCGGGGGACAAAATCGCCTTGCAGTTGCCCTTTTGGTGCATCCAGGTCTCTGCGGGCAGGCAGCTGTAGTCCGTGCCCCGGAACAGGATCCACTGGCCATCCCGGGTAATGCCAACCGGGAAGACATTGTATTTATTCTGGTCGATATGATTCAGCACCGCTTCGGCAGACCGCAGAGACACCGCGTGCTCCGGGCTGATACCGCCGAACAGGATGCAAACATTCCACTTTTTCAAACAATCGCCTCATTTCCTAAGATATACTGGAAAAATCAAAAATCAGTGTTATAATAAGGGAAAATCCCTACAGGAGGTTCATCATGCAACTTGAACTCAGCAACAAGGAATTTCGCCGCCTGCTGGATCTGGTGTACATTGGAAACTGGGTGCTGAACTCCACCCGGGGTGATGACCGTTTTGCGGACTATGACGATCTGGAAAGCAAGATCTTCGCCAAGTCCCCAGCCCTGTCAGAGCCATGGAACGGCACCATCATCCCCTCCAGAGCCTACGCCGAAGGCGGCATCCACGAAGCCATCGCCTACTACGAGGACAATGTATTTTATGAGATCCTGGCGGAAGAATTGTCCCGCCGGGATATGGACTACGCCGAAATCACCGAAGACAACTACGATGAGATCATGGGCAGAATGCAGCAGTACATGGAAGAATTCCAGTTTTCCGGCGTTGACCGGCTGGTGCTGGAAGAGTAGCGGCCAGTGGCCGCTGACTGTTTTGTCATCCCGACTAAGCAAAGCGCATGGAGGGATCTACGCACTGACATACGCTTATGCAGTCCGTTAGTGCCAAGATCCCTCCACTCGCTTATGCTCGGTCGGGATGACAGCGTTATATGTGTCACCGAAACCTTGCAGTGCCTATGGCGCTGCTTTTTTTACTTTCCCAGCAAAGCCTCACCGGCACGGAAGATATCGCCGGCACCCATGGTGATAACCACATCTCCTTCCCGGACGTTCTGCCGCAGATACTCCGTCACCTCCGGCAGTGTCTCGCAATATACGGCACCGGGGATCTTCTCCGCCACCTGAGCAGAGGAAATGCCAATGGTATTCCGCTCCCGGGCGGCATAGATTTCTGCCAGCACCACCACATCGGGTTTGCTGAGCTGCTTTACAAAATCGTCAAACAGGGCGTGAGTCCGGCTGTAAGTATGGGGCTGGAAGGCCAGCACCAGACGGCGGCCGGGCATGGCATCCCGGACGGCATCGATGGTAGCCGCCAGCTCATCGGGATGGTGGGCATAGTCATCGTAAACATCTGCACCGTTGTATGTACCCTTAAATTCCATCCGGCGTCCTGCACCGTGGAAGGACTCCAGACCGGCGGCCACAGCCTCCCCAGGAATACCCATCATCCATGCAGCCGCGGCAGCAGCCAGAGCGTTCATGGCGTTGTGTTTGCCCAGGACACCCATATCCAGATGGCAGTAGAATTCCCCGTCGCAGATCACGTCGAAATGCTTCCAGTCGGGGCACATATTGGCGGCATGGATCCGGTTTTCTTCTCCCAGACCGAAGGAAACATAATCGATGCCCTCCATGGCCTGCACCGTATGGGCATCGTCACCGTTGGCAATGACGCCGAAGGTGGCCATTTCCGCAAATTTGTGGAAGGATTTCTGGATATCTTCCAGATCTTTAAAGTAGTCCAGGTGATCCGCTTCCACGTTCAGCACCACCGCCAGGGTGGGGAAGAAATTCAGGAAGGAATCGCAGTATTCGC
>CAYXUI010000076.1:0-6452 GCA_964468195.1 uncultured Oscillospiraceae bacterium
GTCTGGTCGCTTGCGGCGGCTCCGAAACTGCTGAGACCGAAGCACCCGCTGCCGAGGCTACCGGCGAGACTGGCCGTGTCTACTACCTGAACTTCAAGCCCGAGTTCGACGAGGCTCTGCAGGCTCTGGCCGCTACCTACACCGAGAAGACCGGTGTGGAAGTCAAGGTCGTTACTGCTGCTTCCGGCACCTACTCTGACACCCTGACCGCTGAGATGGCCAAGAGCGAAGCTCCCACCGTCTTCAACATCGGCAACATGTCCGGCCTGAACGACTGGGATGAGTACGCACTGGATCTGACCGGCACCGCTATCGCTGCCGAGCTGAACACCGACTCCTTCAACCTGTACAACGCCAACGGCGAACTGAAGGCTCTGGGCAACTGCTACGAGTCCTTCGGTATCATCGTCAACACCGAACTGCTGGAGCAGGCTGGTCACTCCCTGGACGAGATCACCAACTTCGAGACCCTGAAGGCTGTTGCTGACGACATCCACGCCAACGCTGCTACCCTGGGCTTCGATGCCTTCTCCGCTGCCGGCCTGGACGGCTCCTCTTCCTGGCGCTTCTCCGGCCACCTGGCCAACATGCCTCTGTTCTACGAGTTCCGTGATGACAATGTCACCGAGCAGCCCGCTGAGATCAAGGGCACCTACATGGATGCTTTCCGCAACATCTGGGATCTGTACATCACCGATACCGCTGCTGATGCCAAGACCCTGTCCACCTCCACCGGCGACGAAAGCAAGGCTCAGTTCACCGAAGGCAAGGCTGTCTTCTATCAGAACGGCACCTGGGAATACTCCGGCCTGATCGAGGCTGGCATGACCGACGACCAGCTGGCTATGATCCCCATCTACTGCGGTGTTGAGGGCGAAGAGAATGCCGCTCTGTGCTCCGGCACCGAGAACTGCTGGGCTGTCAATGCCAAGGTTTCCGAAGCTGATCAGCAGGCTACCATCGACTTCCTGGTATGGCTGGTCACCGATCCCGATGCTTCCGCTGTTTATGTTGAGCAGCTGGGCGCTGTCCCCTTCAAGAACTGCCCCGCTTCCTCCAACAAGTTCATCGTTGACGGCAACGCTCTGCTGAGCGAGGGCAAGTACGCTTGCACCTGGGCCTTCAACCACACTCCCCACGTGGACTCCTGGAGAGCTACCGTGGTCACCGCTCTGACCGCTTACTCCTCCGATCCTTCCGACGCTAACTGGGAGCAGGTCGTCTCCGCTTTCGTTGACGGCTGGGCTATCGAGTACGCTGTTGTGAACGGCTAATTCCATATCGATGCAACCAAATAGGGGCGGGCTTCACCCGCCCCTTTCTTGGCGAGCGGCGGACAGTGGTCGCAGGCCGCAAAACGCTTCCCCCGGGGGAAGGGATTATGGCTGTTCGCAATGACACCAATTTATAATTTATAATTTGTAATTCGTAATTTATAATTATCCCGCTGGTTGAGGCGAAGAGTCCTGACATTCAGGGGTTTTCGCCTTGCCCAGAGGCAAGAATCACAACAATGAAAGAGGGAGATCCGCTTGGCAAAAAAGAAACAGCAGGTCAATCTGGTGCAGCGACCCATCCGCAAGTTTGCGCCGGTGTTCATCCTGCCCACATTCCTGGCATTCATCATCGGCTTTATCTGGCCATTCCTTCAGGGCATTTATTTGTCCTTCTGTAACTTCAATACCCCCCGGGACGCCAAGTGGGTTGGTCTTGCCAACTATGCCAAGGTGTTCTCCGATGCGGGCTTCCTGAATGCGTTCAAGAATACCGCAGCCTTCGCCATCGCCTCCATCATTCTGATCAACGTGCTGGCATTCTTCATTGCCTATGCCCTGACCCAGAAGATGCGTGGCGCCAATGTATTCCGCACCGTGTTCTTCATGCCCAACCTGATTGGCGGCGTGGTGCTGGGTTACATCTGGAGCATGATCTTTGACGGTATCCTGAAAAACTACGGTACTTACCTGACTGCCAACGGCACTTACGGCTTCTGGGGTCTGGTGATCCTGGTGGCCTGGCAGCAGATCGGCTACATGATGATTATTTACATCGCAGGTTTGCAGTCCGTTCCGGAAGATATGCTGGAAGCTGCCAAGATCGATGGCGCCACCGGCAGCCAGACCCTCTTTAAGGTCATCATCCCCAATGTCATGCCCTCCATCACTACCTGTACGTTCCTGACCCTGACCAACTCCTTCAAGATGTTCGACCAGAACATGGCCCTGACCGGCGGCCTGCCTTCCGTGATCCAGAATGGCGCCAAGGTCAACATCACCGAGCTGCTGGCTCTGAACATCTACTCCACTTACAACATCAACAAGAACTGGCACGGCGTGGCCCAGGCCAAGGCAGTTATCTTCTTTATCCTGGTGGCCATCCTGGCCATTGCCCAGCAGTGGGCTACCCGCAGTAAGGAGGTCGAGCAGTAATGGCTAAGAAAAAGATCGAACAGTATGCCCCTGCCAGCAAGGTGCTCACCGTTGTCTTTGCCCTGCTGTCCATTGCCTGGCTGTTCCCCATTTTTGAAGTGGTCATCAACTCCTTCAAGGAGAACGCCTTTGTCAACCTGAATCCCTTCGCACTGCCCAATGAGGAAAGCTTCGTTGGCTGGGCAAACTACATCAAGGGTATGACCTTCGGTAACTATCCCTTCCTGAAGTCTGTCAGCTACTCCCTGCTCATCACCGTTGTCTCCGTGGTGCTGATCCTGCTGTGCTGCTCCATGAGCGCCTGGTACATCGCCCGGGTCAACAGCCTGATCTCCAAGATCTTCTACTACCTGTGCCTGTTCTCCATGATCGTCCCCTTCCAGATGGTCATGTTCACCCTGACTTTCACCGCTGACAACCTGAAGCTGAACACCCCCTACACCATCCCCATCGTTTACCTGGGCTTTGGTGCCGGTCTTGCCATCTTCATGTTCATTGGCTTTGTCAAGGGTCTGCCCCTGGAAATTGAGGAAGCTGCCGCCATCGATGGTTGCGGCCCCCTGCGCACCTTCTTCAATGTGGTGCTGCCCATGCTGAAGCCCACCCTGATTTCCGTGGGCATTCTGGAACTGATGTGGGTATGGAATGACTACCTCCTGCCTTACCTGGTTCTGGATCGCACCAAGTACATGACCATCCCCATCCACGTTCAGTATCTGAAGGGCAGCTACGGCTCCGTTGACCTTGGTGCCACCATGGCCGTCATCATGCTGAGCATCATCCCCATTATCATTGTGTATATGTTTGCCCAGAAGCACATCATTAAGGGCGTTGCCGCCGGTGCTGTCAAGGGTTAACCGCAAACAGTAACATTGCGCAGTGCTCTATTGCACTGCGCAATGTCAGAATTTTCAGAAAGAGAGGCATACCGACATGACCATCAAAGACCTTGCGGCCCAGACGGGCTATGCCGTTGGTACTGTCTCCCGGGCATTGAATGGCCATCCCAACGTCAGCGATAAGGCCCGCCGGGCCATTCTGGACGCCGCCGCCGAATGCGGCTTTGAGCTGAACCAGAACGCCAAGCAGCTGAAGCAGACCCACTCCAACACCATTCTGGTGGTGGTCAAGGGTACCAGCAACGAGCTCTTTGGGGAGATGCTGGAAGCCATCCAGTCCGTCATTGCCGAAACCAGCTATGAACTGGTGGTGGACTACATGGATGAAGATGCCAACGAAGTCCATCGTGCCATCCAGCTGTGCCGGGAGAGGAAACCCCTTGGCCTGCTGTTCCTTGGCGGCAACCCCCCGAACTTTGCCCGGGATTTTGACAAGATTGATATCCCCAGCGTGGTCATCACCAACGATGCCTCCGCTTTGCCCTTTGCAAATTTGTCCAGCATTTCCACCGATGACTTTGCCGCCGGCCGCAGTGCCATCGAGACTTTGATTGCCCACGGCCACCGGAACATTGCCATCATCGGCGGTGACCGGATCCATTCTGAAACCAGCCGCCTGCGTTATGAAGGCTGTTTGCAGGCCTTTGCCGACCACGGCATGACCTTTGACGAGGAGCGGCACTATCAGGGTGTCCGCTATTCCTACCGGGACGGCTATCAGGCTACAAAAGCCCTGCTGGCGGCGGACAGTGAATTTACCGCCATCTTCGCCATTGCTGACGTCATCGCCATCGGTGCCATCCGGGCGTTGACGGAGGCCGGAAAGCGGGTGCCGGAGGATGTGTCCGTACTGGGTATGGACGGTCTGCCTTTGGGGGAATATCTGGTTCCCCAGCTGGCAACCATCCGGCAGGATGTGACCCAGATGGCCCGCCGGGGCGTCCGGATCCTGCTGGAAGCTGTGGAAGAGCCCCATGGCAGCCGCCATGAGACCATTCCCTTCCAGATATTTGAGCGGGAGAGTATTCGTACCATCCCGGAGTAAGGAGTAACCATTTATGCGCGAAAGCGGCATTTTGATGCACATTTCTTCCCTGCCGGGGCCTTATGGCATCGGCACCATGGGAAAGCAGGCTTATCATTTTGTAGATTTTCTGGAGCAGGCCGGTCAGAGTTACTGGCAGATCCTGCCCCTGAACCCCACCGGTTACGGCGATTCCCCCTACCAGTCCTTCACCGCCTGCGGCGGCAACCATTACCTCATCGATTTGGACACCCTCATCGAGGAAGGACTGCTGAAAGCGGAGGAAGTTTCCTCTGTCTGTTGGGGCAGCCGGGAAGACCGGGTGGATTTTGGTACCCTATATGCCCAGCGGCTGAAGGTACTGAAAAAGGCCTTCGCCCGGTTCACTCCCACGGAAGAATACCACTCTTTTGTGGAAGAAAACCGGAATTGGCTGGAAGATTACGCCATTTTCATGGCCCTGAAAGCCGAAAAAGGCGGCAAGCCCTGGCTGGAATGGGAAGATGACCTTAAAAACCACGACGAAACTGCCCTGGCGGAAAAGCGCACTGCCCTGAAAGAGGAAGTGGAACTGCAATATTTCCTCCAGTACCTCTTCGATCAGCACTGGAAGGCTCTGCGGTCCTATGCCAACGGTAAGGGCATCCGCATCATCGGTGACGTACCCATTTACGTTCCCCTGGATTCTGCGGATGTCTGGGCGGCACCGGAGCTGTTCCAGTTGGATGAAAACCGCCATCCCGAAGTGGTGGCCGGTTGCCCGCCGGATGCCTTTACGGCAGATGGTCAGCTCTGGGGCAATCCCATTTACGACTGGCAGAAGATGCACGACACCGGTTACCAGTGGTGGATCCGCCGGCTGAAAGCGGCAGAAAAGCTCTATGATGTGGTGCGGATCGACCATTTCCGGGGCTTTGAAAGCTACTGGGCGGTACCTTACGGCGATAAGACCGCCCGGAATGGCAGCTGGGTCAAGGGCCCGGGCATGGATTTTATCCATATGCTCCATCAGCAGTTCCCCACCCTGGACTTCATTGCGGAGGATTTGGGTTTTATGACGGAGGAAGTCCGGCAGCTTCAGCTGGATTCCGGCTATCCCGGCATGAAGGTCATGGAATTTGCCTTTGATTCCCGGGAGGAAAGCGATTACCTGCCCCACCTGTACCCAGTGGACAGCATTTGCTACACCGGAACCCACGACAATGTGACCCTGAAACAGTGGTTCGATGAAGCATCCGATGAGGATGTGGCCTACGCCAAAGCCTATCTGGGCCTGAACGGGGAAGAGGGCTATGTTTGGGGCATGATCCGTGGTGCCATGGGCAGCGTGTCCAAACTCTGCGTGGTGCAGATGCAGGATTACCTGGGCCTTGGCAAGGAAGCCCGGATGAACTTCCCCGGCACCGTGTCCATGGACAACTGGACCTGGCGGGCAGAGGAAGGCTTCGACGGCCAGGAGCTGGCGAAGAAGATCGGCTATCTGACCAAGATCTACGGCCGGAGAGCGGCAAAAGCAGAATAATGGTTCTAAAAAATGTTGGGGTCAGGCTCATCGCCTGACCCCAACATTTATTTTAGAACCAGAATCCTACCGGTACCCGTAGGTTGCTTGGAGATTCATGTCATTACACTTGAAATCGGTCAGACTGTTGCAACCAGAGAACATGTAGCTCAAGCATCGTTTTTACTCTTAATTGGGTAGTACGGCAATAAAACATAAATTCATTGGTTTGCCTGTCAAAATCCAAACAAATCGCCATAAAAATACTCCTGTTCATTGGTATGATTTCCACCCAATAAAGCAGGAGTATTTATAGGCACGATAAAGAATGTTGATAGGTTTCAGGGCTGTCCTCTATTGGGGGTTTTCAAACATTCATAGGGTTGCCCCTGTAAATGCAAAATCCCAAAACCCCTTGCGGCCCAATCAGAAATTGGTCACTTCCGCACTTTTGAGCTGTAGCTGTAATTTATCAGCGATTAAAGCGATGAATTCCGAATTTGTGGGTTTTCCCTTGGTATTGGACACCGTGTAGCCGAAGAAGCGCTGGAGGGTGTCCAAGTCCCCTCTGTCCCAGGCGACTTCGATGGCGTTCGTGG
>CAYXUI010000077.1:0-5840 GCA_964468195.1 uncultured Oscillospiraceae bacterium
AACTGTGCCGGGTACTGGCACAGGAGGTCTACGGCAGCCGGGAGGCCATGATCCGGCTGGATATGACGGAATATATGGAAAAGCAGTCCGTATCCCGGCTCATCGGGGCTCCTCCCGGTTATGTGGGCTATGAGGAAGGGGGCAAGCTGACGGAAGCCGTCCGCCGCCGGCCTTACTGTCTGGTGCTGCTGGACGAACTGGAAAAAGCCAATCCGGAAGTGCTGGGACTGCTGCTGCAAATCATGGAAGAAGGGGTCCTGACGGATTCCACCGGCCGACGCGTCAGCTTCCGAAATGCCATTGTGGTGATGACCTCCAATATTGGCGGCCAGATCCGGGGCGAGGGTCTGGGCTTTTGCGCAAAGGGAAAAGAGGAAGAACGGAACCAGAGCCTGCGGCAGGCCTTTTCACCGGAGTTTTTGGGTCGCATCGACCAGACGGTATCCTTCCGGGAACTGGACAAAGGAGCTATGGAGGCCATCGCCTGGAAGTATCTGCGGCAGCTTCAGCAGCGGATGGCACTGCTGGGGACGCAGTTACAAATTGCCCCGGAAGCGGTGGCCTTCCTGCTGGAAAAATGCGGTGGCGCGGATGGTGCCCGACAGCTGCGGCGGCTGGTGCAGACGGAGGTGGAAGGGTCGCTTGCCGGATTTCTGCTGCGCTGTGGCCGGAAACCGGGGAAGCTGAAACTGAAAGTAGAGGAAGGAAAGGTCTGCTTTTGTTCGTAATTTTATAGAACAACTGTTTGAAAACGTGGATTTTTCCGGAAAAAAGCGAAAAAACCGGAAGAAAAAGATTGATTTTTTGTTTCAGGGGTAGTATACTGTCCTTACTTGGAGCAAAATGGAGTAAAATGGAGTAAAAGGGAATGGAGGTGAGCCCATGATCGGGAAATATACTGCCAAGCTGGATGACAAGAGCCGTCTGTTCGTGCCTTCCAAGCTGCGCACAGAACTGGGGGAGACCTTCTATGTGACCCTGGGTGTCAACTGCGGTCATCGGTGCCTCACCATCTACACTGCCGAAGAGTGGCAGCGGCTTTCCGACAACTTCAATGCCCTGAGCCTTGCCCAGCGCTCCGGCGCCACCAGCCTGATTTTTATGAACGCTGCCGAGTGCAACCCGGATAAGCAGTTCCGCTTCGCCCTGACTCCCTTCCTGCTGCAATACGCAGGCATCGACCGGGAGGTTATGATTGTGGGTCGGGCCGGTCAGGCGGAGATCTGGGACGCAAAAGAATTTGAATCCTTTGAACAGGAGAACCTGTCTCCTGAAAAACTGCTGGCATCCCTGGAGGCAATTGGCTTATGAGTGAATTTCATCATGTTTCCGTGCTGCTGGAAGAGTGCATCGAGGGTTTGAACATCAAGCCTGATGGCATTTATGTAGATGGCACTCTGGGCGGCGCAGGCCATTCCAGCCGGATCGTAGCAAAGCTCACCACCGGCCGGCACATCGGCATCGACCGGGATCCCGTGGCCCTGAAAGCGGCAGCGGAGCGGTTAAAGCCCTACGAAGACCGGGTGACCCTGGTACACTCCAATTTTTCTGAAATCAAGTCCGTTCTGGACGAACTGAATATTGACGGCGTAGACGGGATCCTGCTGGATCTGGGTGTTTCCTCTCCCCAGCTGGACGACGGGGAGCGGGGCTTTTCCTATATGGTGGACGCGCCTCTGGATATGCGCATGAACAATGAGGACAGCTTAAGTGCCGATACTGTGGTGAACAACTGGTCTTATGACGAGCTGAAGCGGATCCTGTATGAATATGGCGAAGAACGCTATGCCCCACGGATCGCCGCTGCCATTTGCAGCCGGCGGGAGGAAGCCCCCATCCGCACCACCCTGGAACTGGTGGAGATCATCCGCTCCGCCATGCCAGCAGCAGCCCTGCGGGAAAAGCAGCATCCTGCCAAGCGGAGCTTTCAGGCCATCCGCATTGCGGTTAACGACGAATTAAACTCCGTGGCGAAAGTCATGGAAGATGCCATTCCCAAGCTGAACCCCGGCGGGCGGCTGGCGGTGATTACCTTCCACTCTCTGGAAGACCGGATCGTGAAAAATGCCATGGCCAATGCAGCCAAGGGTTGCACCTGTCCTCCCAATTTCCCGGTCTGCGTCTGCGGCAAGAAACCACAGGTGAAGATCATTACCCGCAAGCCCATCGTCTCCGGGGAAGAAGAACTGGAGCGTAACCCCAGAGCCAGAAGTGCAAAGCTTCGGATCTGCGAAAAACTGTAACACGATAAGAATATAAGGGGCGAATTCCAATGGTACAGAAACCCAAAATTCAATATGTGGGCCAGTTTTACGTTTATGGCAGTGAGGCCCGTCAGATCGCACTGACAAAGGAAAAAGAGCAGGCCAAAGCCCGGCGGCCCATGGCAAAACTGCAGCAGGTGGAGAACATCTATGTGGATCCTGTGGCTGTGGTGAGCATTGCTGTGGCAGTGATTTTGCTGATCACCATGATTCTGGGTACGGTGCAGATCTATCAGGATTGGGAAACGTATCAGCAGGTAGAGGGCTATCTTTCCTACCTGAACAAGAGCAATGCCCAGCTGGAGGAGACTTACCGGGCCGGGTACGATCTGGAAGATATCGAAAATAAGGCCCTGGCCATGGGCCTGGTGCCCGTCAGTGAGTTGGAGAAGCGCTCCGTCACGGTGACCGTGCCGGAAAAGGAGCCGGAAGTCAGCCGGATCCAGCAGCTGCGGGAGACCTTGGAAAACCTGTTTGCATAATTGCACAAGCCTTCCGGTACAATGTGATAAGAGCTGCAATGGGCGGCGAGGGATTCCCTTGCTGCCCATTCGTTGGATTATCGGGAGGATTTACTGTGAAGCAACGAAAACACCAATATGACCGGCTGCGGATGAACAGCGGCCAGCATCGCCGAATTTTGCTGACGGCACTGGTGCTGGGCGGGCTGGCATTTTTGCCTGTCCTGTGGCGGCTGTATGACCTGATGGTAGTGCAGTACGATCGCTACAGCGCACTGGCTCTGCGGAACCAAACCCGCGCCACTACTGTCACCGCCCACCGGGGAGACATTTACGACCGGAATATGAATGTACTGGCCACCTCCGTCAGTGTGGAAAATGTCTACCTGGATCCCCATGAACTGAAGCAGTCCAAGGCGGATATCCCGGCCATTTCCCGGGCTTTGGGGGAGATCCTGGATAAGGATCCCGACTGGATCGAAGAGCAGGCGGGAGATATCAAGCGCCGCTACAAGCAGATCGGGGCCCGGGTATCGGAGGAAACGGCGGCAAAGATCCGGGCGTACATTGTGGAAGAGAATATTTCCGGTGTCCATCTGGAACCATCCTCCCAGCGGTATTATCCCTTCGGAACACTGGCATCTCAGGTGGTGGGCTTTACCAACGCTTCCAACGATGGCTCGGAAGGAGTGGAAGCCGCCTATGACAGCTATTTAAGTGGTAAGGCAGGAAAGGTCATCACCACCAAGGGCAACAATGAAATGGATATGCCCTTTTCCTATGAAAACTATCTGTCCGGCCAGCAGGGAGCATCGGTGATCCTGACCCTGGATACCACGGTACAGGCCTGTCTGGAAAAGCAGATGCAGGAAGCTATGGACCGGTATGCCGTGCAAAACGGTGCCTTTGGGCTGGTAATGAATGCCAAAACCGGAGAAATTCTGGCCATGGCGACACTGGGCGGATATGATCCCAATGATTACCAGAAAATTCAGGATGAGAAAACCCGGCGGGAGCTGGAAATCCTGAAAGAAACTGACGAAGATGCCTATCAGCAGGCCCTTTCCGCTGCCCGGCTGAAACAGTGGCGCAACCGGGTGCTGTCCGATGGCTATGAGCCTGGGTCTACCTTTAAGGTGCTGACTATGGCGGCGGCACTGGACTGTGGAGCCATTGATCTGAATACCTCCTTCCACTGCTCCGGTTCCGAGCAGATCCCGGGCCGGGCCCAGCTGTTGCACTGCTGGCGCTCCTGGGGCCATGGGGCAGAGCAGACGGCCCAGGCGTTGCAAAATTCCTGCAATATCGCCTTTGCCCACATCGCTTTGAAACTGGGCGGGGAACGGTTTTATGATTACATCGAGAAATTCGGCATTCTGGAAAAAACCGGCATCGACTTAAACGGCGAAAGCAAGGGCATTTTCTTTGATAAATCTCTGGTGGTAAACACGGACAAATGGGGGACTGCCTCCCTGACCTCCGGCTCCTTTGGTCAGACTTTCAAGATCACGCCGCTGCAACTGGTCCGGGCCATTGCATCCGTGGTCAATGGGGGAAATCTGCTGGAACCTTACATTGTCTCGGAGATCATCGATGCCGACGGCAATACTTTATTAAAAGGAGAACCCACGGTGAACCGGCAGACCATTTCTCAGGAGACTTCGGAAACCATGCGCACCCTGATCCGCTCCGTGGTGACGGAAGGCACGGCGAAAAATGCCAGTGTGGCGGGATTCACCATCGGCGGCAAAACCGGCACCAGTGAGAAAATCGACGTCTTTGACGAAAACGGCCAGCGGGTGCTGGATAAGATCGTCTCCTTCGTGGGCATTGCGCCTATGGAGGATCCGGAGTATATTGTGCTGGTGGCGCTGGATACCCCCTCCCGGGAAACGGGGATCTACATTTCCGGAGGCGTCATGGCGGCACCTACCGTTGGGGCGGTGATGGCGGACATTTTGCCCTATCTGGGGGTGGAAAAAACCGCCGATGAGGGACAACCAGAAGAAAAAGAAACCCAAATGCCGGCCCTTTCGGGCTTGACAGCAGCCGAGGCAGAGCGTAAACTAAAGGAATCGGGTTTGACGGCGGTGTTTTCCGGCGAAGCAGAAACCGTCACCGGCCAACTTCCGGCAGTGGGACAAAGTCTGCCGAAGGGCAGCCGGGTGCTGGTATATCTGGGAGAAGATGCGGCGGAAGAAACCGTTACGGTGCCGGATTTTTATGGCAGGAACCGCCAGCAGGTATCGGATGCCGCGGGAGAACTGGGGCTGTATGTTCTGGTGGCGGGAAATGCGGAAGTGTCTGCCAGCGTGACGGCCGTGGCCCAGAGCATCGAAGTCGGGAGCAAGGTGACCACCGGAACCACCATAACCGTGACCTTTGCGGATAACATGGCGCGGGATTAAAGAATATTACCACCATACAGAGTTTGTGGAGGATACTATGAAACTGAAAGAATTACTGGAAGGTATTTCCGTTCTGGAAATGACGGCGGATCCGGAACTGGAGATTCCGCAGATCGTCTATGATTCCCGGAAGGTAACCCCGGGGTGCCTGTTCGTTGCCATTTCCGGATTTGCTTCTGATGGCAACCGCTTTATCCCCATGGCAATGGAAAAAGGCGCAGTGGCGGTGGTCACAGCTACCAGGCCGGAAGGGGAGGTGCCCTGTGTGTTGGTGAAATCCGACCGGCTGGCGCTGGCCATGCTGGGCTGCAATTTCTACGGCCATCCGGCCAAGCCCATGACCATGATCGGCGTTACCGGAACCAATGGCAAGACCTCCACCACCCTGCTTTTGAAGCAGGTTTTGGAAAAGACCCTGGGGGCGAAAGTGGGCCTCATCGGTACCATGGCCAACATGGTGGGCGACGCGGTGATCCCCACGGAGCGCACCACTCCGGAGAGCTTTGAATTGCAGGGCCTTTTTGCCCAAATGCGGGATGCGGGCTGCACCCATGTGGTCATGGAGGTATCCAGCCATGCGGTGACATTGGAGCGCATCGGCGGCACGCATTTTGATGTGGCGGCCTTTACCAACCTGACGGAAGACCATCTGGATTTCCATAAGACCATGGATGCCTACTGCGATGCCAAGGCGGAACTGTTCCGCC
>CAYXUI010000078.1:0-5778 GCA_964468195.1 uncultured Oscillospiraceae bacterium
TTGCCCTTGTTGCCGGGCAACTTGACTTTTTCGATCACAGCACCATGAACAACAGAGAAAATGAAGTCCATGGTCTTTGCGACCAGCAGTGCTGTTGCCAGCGTGGCGGCAGAAATCTGAAGGACCTCTGTTGCAAAGGTATTCAGATACATAAATCCAACCATGATGGACAGAGTCAGCAGAGAATAGCTGCCCATTGTCCAAATTTCTTTCTTACTGATTGTGGGTTGCATACTTTTTCTCCTTCTATTTGTTAGAATCTATGGAAACGAAGGGATATGCGATTTCTCCGGAGCGGGTGCGGGCCACCGCACCCGCCTGAAAAACAGGATTTACTCCTTGCCGCAGCAGTTGATCCGGGAAACCTTATACAGTTCCTCCCGGAATGCAGGAGTCAGGTAGGCAGGGTTGGAATAGAACATAGAGATCACACCCAGCTTGTTGGGCTTTGCAAACTTGTCTGCAAAGGAGCGGGCAGCGGCGCGCAGCTCTTCCTCGGATGCCGTCTCAGGGTGCTCCAGCTCATTGCACACAATGCTGATGACAATCTTCTCACCGTACTTTTCATACAGTGCGTAGGTATCGTTCATGGCCATGGGGGACCAGGAGTCGAAGCCGGCATCGACAAACACGCCACAACGGCTCTCGCACTTGCCGCAGGAATGCAGGTCAATGAATTTGCCATGGGAGTGGACATGATCGACAAAGCGCTTCATCTCAGGCAGGAACACTTCCCGTGCCACATCCTCAGAGAAGAACGGAGCCATCTGGGAGCCCCAGTCATCATGGATGCAGAAGCCGGGAATATTATAGTACTGCACGCACTTGTCGACGATCTTCATATACAGCGTGGTCGTCTCGTGAATCAGTTCCTTGATGGCGTCAATCTGATCTTCATCCAGCAGAGCCATAGCAGCACCTTCGAAAGTCATGAAGGAGATCAGGCGCTCGAACCAGCAGCCGTTGAGCAGCCACAGGGTCTTGGGGCCGGAAGCCAGGTATTCCTTATTGGCCTCAGCGGAGCCAGCCCAGTCCCACTCGTCGATATTGGGGAACTTCACGTAATCTTTCCAGTCGTTGGCATCCTCGAAGAGCTTGCCCTCGCTCATGGAGCCACCGGCTACGTCGATGTACTTCCAGTTCAGGCCGAACATATCCTTGCCACCGAACTTCTCACGGGGAGTCTCGAAGCCCTCGAAGCAGAAGCCGCGGGCAACGTGATCAGGAATGACGCTGGGGCTGAAGAAGCCAGTCTCATGACCCTGAAGGATCCACTGCGGATCGTGATCCACGAAGGTACGTTTGACCAGCTCGAAATCATCAATGGGCTGATCAAACACAGGGGTGCTGGGGCCGCCAAAAGGATTGGGGATCTCGCGTACGACCTTCAGTTCTTTTTCATTAAAAGGAATCTTCATTCTGGTTCTCTCCTTTAAAAATATTTGCGGTGTTCGCGCTTCCGGGAGCACATACCGCTGCTGGATCATGCTTAAAGTATATCCTCTGGAACAGAAAAAGGATACGTAAAAACCGCACACTCTTTTCTCCGGCATTTCTCCCATTCGTTGGTCGTTTAGTCCAACCCATATCAATTGCCGCCTTTTTCTTTTGGTCATATTGCTGTAAAAGGTGGACAAACTGTTTCTTGTGTGATAGAATGGACGTAATGTGTGATTTTGGAGGGCGAACTATGAATCTGAGTATGTGGATCATCGCAAACTGCCTTGAGTCCTTTGACCCAGAGGTGCATATCGTTTCCGACTCTCCCCGGATTCTGCGCAGCGCCCGTCTGGCTTACGCAACGGACTGTGTGTATGTACATGAAGAGGACGGTATCTGTACTTTCAGCTGGAATGAAGATTATATTCGTCTCCCGGACATCTCCTTCCGGGAGGGTTTTGAGCTGCTGCAAAGCATATTTGATTCCATGTTGGACTGGCATCAAAAGCTGGGCCATGCCATTGCATCCAAGCAATTTCAAAAAGCCGTCGATTTGTGCCATGTGATCTTTCACAATCCCATCAATTTATCCGATGCCAACCACCACTGTATTGCCCTGTCCAGTCAGTACGGACCCAATGATGTGGACGATGAATGGTATCATCTGTCCAACTACGGCTATTCTTCCCTGAAATCCTCCCAACAGCTGAGTAACGCCACCGTCTCCCGCCACTTCCACGATCGTCTGATCCGCTATCAATTTCCTGTACAAAAAAATCTGCATGGATGCACCTGCGCAGCAATCATGAATGAGGGGATGACTGTTGGATTTCTGACGGTACTGGAGAAGGAGCACACGTTTAATTTCGGTCATATGCAGGCGCTTTCGATGATCTCGGATATGCTGGCTCCTGCTCTTGCAAACATGGGGCAGAATTCCTGTGGTTTTCAGGCCGTCATAGAGCCGCTCCTTTCCGGAAAGCCCATTCCAGAAGCCAACACCATTCCGCTCCTGCATGAAAAAAAGTGGCAAAACGACCATCAATACCGGGTCATGCAATTTCTCCCCCTGCATAATGCCAGTACCATGTGGATGCGGGAGCACTATTTTCTGGTTGGCTCTCTGGGTGCCATGTTTCCGGAGGATATCTGCGGGCTGTATAACAACAGCTCCCTTGTGATCATCGCCAACGAGACCCTGCTGGACGGCCAGAAACGTATGGATCGGCTGAAACGCCAGCTCTCGAACAGCCACATCAAAATTGCTGTCTCACTGCCGTCACGCGGCTTATCCTCCATTGCGCATCTGTACGATCAGACAAAGTTCGTTGCCAGCTTTGGTGTGCAGTACTACCCGGACCGAAACATTCTGGATTTCTACAACTTTGCGGTGGATTATTTGATCCGGACGCCCTATTCCCCGGAAAATACCTTTGCCGCCTGCCATCCGGATGTGCTCTCCCTGTATCGCTCAGATGATGTGCTTTACCGGACACTGTGGGTATATCTGATGATGGACCGTTCCGCAACCCGCACCACAGAGCTGCTGTATGTTCACAAAAACACCCTGTTGCACCGGCTCCGTAAGATCGAGGACAATCTGCACTGGAGTCTGGGGGATCCCTATACCCGGGAATATATGCGTCTTTCCTTTATGCTGCTGGAGCGTCACGCCGGGCTACCTTTCCCGCCGGAATTCCCCTTTCTTCCGGATGAAAGCGGCAGGACATGAACCCTGCCCACTGTAAACGCCCATCAATAATAAACAGATTGGCTGACCGCAAGTGGACAGGAAGGACATTCCTGCCAGCTTTTACTACACTGCCCGGCCTGTTCCAATGGTCAACGGAACATCCGCGCGTGCAAGGGGCTACGATTTGAGCAGGACGACGGTTTATAAGTATATTGGATATAAAAATACAGGGTGCCGGAATCGGCACCCTGTTTCCTTGCAATGTTGAGTTTAAGGTAATGCAAACTGGACATTTTCTTCTGTAATCGTCGCTTTCGAGCCATCCATATATTCGATCAAGATTTGGCTAACTACAGGCCAGCCTACCTCAGATGCGGCTCTGTATCTCATAGTGTTCCAGCATTCAGACTCTCGCTTATTTGATTCAAACGGACCTGTCAGTGTATAGCGGTTAAAATCATAGCCATTCCAGATCAAATAGTCACCAACAGAGTTTGTTATGGCCACATCAAATTTAATGTACTTAATTGTTTTGGAGGATTTGTTCACCCAGTCAATATTTAAATCAATTTCATTTGAATATCTGTAATGAGTCAACCAGATTTTCTCAATCTTTACAAGGCTGTGTACCCACATCTCGTTGTAACTGTCTTTCGCCGCGCTTAGCGTTTCGTAATTGCCAACCTTACGCTGTTCTTCTTCGGATAATGCATTATATTTGGTGTAGATTCCATCGATTGTTTCCCTAACTGTGTCAGATAGAACAATACTATCCGGATCAATCGCGTTAATTTGTTCTACAACTTCCTTTACCCGTATGTCGGAGAATTTCTGTTCTGCCGCATGAAGGTCATTGTAATTCGAAGCCTGATCTTTTAATGCGCTATCCAAGGCATCATATGTCGTTCTGGCCACAGTGATAGAGCCTTCGCTGTCAAATCCAACATCCCCAATCCTTTCAATCAGGATTTCAACAGAGCGGATTGCAGAAATTTCATCATACTTTTTCCTTGCTTCGGTAAGTTCAGAGAGCAATTCTATGCTCTCCTGCTCCTCAGCAGACAGTACTGCAACCGCATCTTCTGCCTTTTGAATTGCTTCGCCACTTTGATCCGTGACCTCACCAATGGCGGCAATCAATTTCTCCACTGCGATCACTTCTTTGCTCTTGCCACAAGCAACCAGACTCAAGCATATCGCAAATACCAATATTAAGGACAATGCTTTTCTCATTTGTACTCTTTCCTCCACCAAAATAAAAAGTGTGTAGCCCCAAATGGAGCTACACACTGAAAAACGCAACTCCATTTGTCGCTACACAAACTAAATAATTACGGCATTGCCATACCCATTTAGAGGAATTTGCGTTTTTACCAAATTCAAAAAATGAGTATGACAAAAAGGGTATAATACCCCTACAGGCAATATACCGTCATTTTATCTATTTAGTTTGTGTAGCTTCTTTATGATACCATACCCGTCCGTAAATTACAATCCCAATCTTTCCTTGTTCGGACATTTCTCTTCGCATTTCGTGCTGCGATGATCAAGTAGAGACATCGCAGACCGCTTTCTTTGCTGTATAATAGGCAAAAAGGATGCGCTCTGCTTTTGCTCCCAAAGTAAGAAAAATCCCTGATTCTCTAAGAGAATCAGGGATTTACAACTGCTATCCGGATTTGAACTGGAGACCCGGTCCATGGAAGTGAGCTTCCATGGAGCCTACGACCTCTGATTGAAATACCAATGGCCCTTCGGCCATTGGACGGATGAGGTCTCCAGTTTTGCACAGTAACAAAAAACCACCCAGTCAAATAAACTGAGTGGTTTCATGGAGCTGCTATCCAGATTTGAACTGGAGACCTCATCCTTACCAAGGATGCGCTCTACCGGCTGAGCTATAGCAGCATATGAAATTCAGCGAGAAGAAAAGGAAGCTGCTATCCAGATTTGAACTGGAGACCTCATCCTTACCAAGGATGCGCTCTACCGGCTGAGCTATAGCAGCATTTCTCACGCGACTTGGATATTATATACTACCATTACGGTTTTGTCAAGGGATTTTTTCAGAATTTCTCGTCTTTTTGCAGAAAAGGCGCACCGGAGATCCGGTGCGCCCTGAATGCTTTTCTGGATTACACCAGCTCGATGATAGCCATCTCAGCTGCGTCGCCACGACGGGCGCCGGTACGGGTCACGCGGGTGTAGCCGCCGTTACGGTCAGCATACTTGGGAGCGATCTCCTTGAACAGCTTGTGAGCGACATCTTCCTTGGTGATGAAGGCCAGAGCGCGGCGGTAAGCAGCCAGATCGCCCTTCTTGCCCAGGGTGATCATCTTCTCAACCACGGGCTGCACTTCCTTGGCACGATAGAAGGTGGTCTCCATCTTGCCGTTCTCCAGCAGATCGGTGACCTGCTGACGCAGCAGGGCCTTTCTCTGAGTGCTGGTCTTACCCAGCTTACGAGTGCCGAACATGAACGTTTCCTCCTTTTTAGCGGATTAAAAGGTTACATTAGTTGTTGCTGCCAGCTTCTTCACTGGCCAGGGACAGACCCATCATTTCCAGCTTCTTCTGGACTTCGTCCAGGGACTTCTTGCCCATGTTACGGACCTTCATCATGTCCTCGCCGGTCTTGTTGATCA
>CAYXUI010000079.1:0-5712 GCA_964468195.1 uncultured Oscillospiraceae bacterium
CGCCCCAGGGCAGCTCGGCAGCGTTAGCCTTAGCGTAGATGGTGATCTTCTTGCCATCGACAACGATGTTGTCCTCGCCGGCCTCGACAGTGTGAGTGCCGAAGGGAGCAGCGTAGGCACCCTGAGTGGAGTCGTACTTCAGCAGGTGAGCCAGCATCTTGGGAGAGGTCAGGTCGTTGATAGCGACGACTTCGAAGCCCTCAGCACCGAACATCTGACGGAAAGCCAGACGGCCGATACGACCAAAACCGTTAATAGCAACTTTAACAGACATGATGATTCCTCCAAATTATATTTGAATTTTAAGGTTAAACTGTCTTTGCGCAGAATTCGATAACTCTGTACGGAAACTATTATACAACAGGCGGATTCCGTTGTAAACTGTGATTTTTGTACAAAAGACGGAACATTTTTACCAATTTCGGTGCAATGTGCTCATATTCGTGGAAACGTTTCAGACAACATTCCGAAAAATCGTAAACGTTTGCGCAAATGCTGGAAAAACCGTCCATTACAGACACATCTGCAATGGACGGTTGGTCTTTCCGCTGCTTTGGATCAGGCTTCCCAGCTGACGGGAGAACCTGTGGGGGCGATGGCGATATAGCTGTTGCCCATGCCCAGCTCCAGCTCGGCACCATCGGGGGTGAAGAACCGGAAAGGTTCTGTGTCGCCGTCACAGCTCCAGGTGATGGGAAGGATCTGACCGCCGCAGGCATAGTAGCCTTCTCCACCGGCCAGGAAATCCGCCTGGTGGTAGAGCCCTTCGTTGCTGATCTGGGTCAGCATGATGATGACGTTGGTGAACGCTTCCTTTTCTCCACTGATCTGGTCGGTCATTTCCTGACCATACTGGTTCCAGACATATTTGCCAAGGTCGGCATCATAAATCATTTTGGTGTCCTTTTTGGCTTCTTTGTAAGCAAAGGTCAGGCTGATATGGGTGGCATCCTCGCCGTCAGCGGGAGTGCCGTTTTCCGTAAAACGCAGACCGTAATCTTTGGACATCTCCATGGGCCAGCCCTGAGCCTGGGCATAGGCCTGGATGCCAGAGCCGATGGCAAACAGGCTGTTTTCCAGAGAACGGTTATATTCTGTATCCCGGTAGGAGATGGTGGCCACCTGCATCACATCCCAGTTTTCTACGTTCAGGTTTTCCACACCCCGGTCGGTAGCATCGTTCAGAGCGGTGTCAGAGCCGCCGGCGTGGGACAAAATCAGGCTGTAGTGCTGGGCAATGTCATTGAAAATGGGCCGGGTAGACCGGGTGGAGCCGATGGCTTCTACGGATTCGATATCGGAGAACAGAGCCAGACACCGGACGATGTTATTCATGTTGACATACATTTCCATGACCACGTCGGCCTTCACCAGATTCACATGGGGCATATTTTCCTGCATGTTGGAGACGGTACTGGCATACAGGCGGCCGGTGAAGGGCTCATCCAGCACTTCGCCGTTCAGGGGATTGAAGCAGAGTTCCGGTTCTGTGGGGACCGTGGTTGCTTCTGTTGCGGCCGTGGTTTCGGTTACATTGCTTTCCGCAGTTTCGGGTGCCCGGCCGTTGGCCGCAATGAGGGCATCCAGGGAAATGGGCTCCTGGGTTACCTGGGTGGGTTCTGCCTGGGCACCGCAGCCACACAGCAACAGGCAGAGAACCAGGAGCAGGGCTGTCATTCGTTTCATCATATGCGCTTCCTTTCGGTTTGAAAACCAGAGATTTCAGGAAACTGCTGCTGTTTCCACAGTGGTTTCCGGAACGGTTTCCACGGGCGTTGTTTCCTTCCAGGTCACCGGATTGGCGTAGCCCAGAATGGCAATGTAGCTGTTGCCCACGTTAATATCCAGCTGTGCTCCATCCAGGGTCTTGAACCGGAAAGGAGAGACCACATTGTTTTCGTCAGCGGGTTCCCAGGTCACGGGGATGATCTGGCCGTTGCAGGCATAGTAACCGGTACCGCCAACGTGGAAGTTGGCCTCCTGATAGATGTAGTTTTCGTAGACATCGGCCTGGAGGATCAGGATGTTTTTGAAGACTTCCTTTTCGCCGGTGATCTGGTCGGTCATTTCCTGGCCGTACTGGTTGTAAACATACTTGCCGATGGTATCATCGTAGACCATGGTGGTGGTCTTGGTGTTTTCACCAAAGGTGATGGTGATCTCTTCGGCAATTTCACCGCCGTCGGGGGTGGCGTCCTCCACGAAGGTAAGACCGTAGTCCTTATCCGCCGGCTGGGTCATGGGAATGTTGTTGTTTTCCAGATAGGCCAGGATTCCGGGGCCGTTGGCAAAGAGGTTGTTGGGGGCCTGCCGGTTGTATTCCTTGTCCCGGTAAGCGGTGGCCTTGGAGTAGGGGTCACCCTGACGGTACAGAGAATCCACGTTGAAGTGATCCAGCTGCTTGCCCTCGGCATCCTCCAGCACCTGGCTGAAGCCGCCGCCGTGGATCAGCACAGTGTCGTACAGGAAGGCCAGCTGATTGAACAGCAACCGGGTGGAGCGGATGCATCCCATGGCTTCCATGTCGGAAATGTCCGTATACATGGCCAGACACCGGACAACGCCCCGGCTGACATAGGCTTCAAAGAACAGGTCTGCATCGTTGACACCCACATGGGGAATGGCGTCCTGGGTGTTGGTAACGGTGACGGCAACGGGACGGCCGGTGTAAGGCTCCTCCAGAATTTCACCGTTCAGGGGGTTGCGATAGACCACCGGAGGCTCCGTGGGAGCAGTGGTGGCTTCTTCCGTAGTGGCTACAGTAATTTCTTCGGTGGTGGCAGCGGTGGTTTCCGCAGGAGCACTGCCGCAGCCGGACAGCAGCAGAGCGAAAATCAGAGCCAGTGACAGATATTTTTTCATACTTCTCTTCCTTTCGGATGTTTCTCTTTCCAAGAGGGATCAGCCTTCCGTGTAGACCGTATCCACCTTGGCACTTTCCATGGTTTTGCCTTCCAGGGTGTAATAGAACACGTTGTCCCGGGCAGGGTTCAGATCCGGCAGCAGGCCACGGTGGGCATAGACGTTGTAGTTGCCGAACATGACGGGGATCACACGGCCATCCTCACAGAGCTTCTGATAGAGGTTATAGTAGTTGCCTTCGTCCTGCAACGCATTCAGGCACAGACCGTACAGGCTTTCGTGGGCCAGACCGCCAAAACGCATGGTGCCGTAGGAGCGGAAGAACTCGCTGATGTCCATGTTGGGGGACAGCCGGGTCATGCCCAGATAAATGTCAAAATTGGAGACATACACTGCATCCTTATAAGTAGAACCGCTGCACTCCAATGTGGTGCAGGGCAGACCCAGTTCCGTCAGATGGTCGGCGATCTCTCTGGCGACGGTGAGCCGGGCGGAGTCGTCGGAGTTTACCAGCAGACGCATGGTCTTGTCGCCGCCCTTCTTCTCCTGGGGGATGGAATAACGGCTGAGCTTTTCCACGAAGGTCAGGGCATCATAGCCATACTTGGAAGCCAGAGTCTTGTTATAGTAGCTTTCCTCCGGGTTGCAGGGCAGGGTCACCGGGGGCACCAGACTGTTGTAGGCTTCCTCTGCCAGTTTTTCCCGGTCGATGGCGTAGGTCAGGAAGGTTCGCAAGGTGCCGTCTTCAAAGTGGTCGGAGTAGAGAATGTTACAGACGATGTACATCATGTAGCCGCTTTCGATCTCCCACAGCTCATAGTCACAGCGGTATTCCGCAAAGGAGCCACTCATGGGGTTGGTGCAGACCACACTGACGGACTGATCCCCGCCAAACTGGAAGGCATCCCGGACTTCTGCCGGGGAAGATACCTCCACCAGATCGATGACAGTATCCCGGGCGGGAATTTTGGCATCTCCGCACCACCAGTTGGGATTGCGCTGCAAGGTGGCCCCGCCAGCACTGTCTACAAAAACATAGGGACCGGTACCCAGCGGGATCTCCGCCTCCACTTCGGAGGCTTTGATGATGGGCACATCCATCAGCAGCATAAAGTTGGAATAGGCGGTATCCATCTGAAACAGGATGCCCCCATCGTCGGTGACTTCCACATTGATCAGATGGGTAAAGCGGTTGGAATAGTAGTCATTTTCCTTGGCCTGTAAGTAAGTGGCCACCACGTCCTGGACCGTCAGTTTGCTGCCATCAGAGAAAGTGGCATCTTCCAGCCAGACGGTGACGTTGCGGCTGTTGGCAGAGACCTGATAGGACTTTGCCAGCATGGGAGAAACGTTTTTATCGTTATCCACCACGAACAAAGGCTGATACATCAGGCTCATGAGCACCCGGTTGGTGTAGTCGCTGCCGAAAATCGGATTCAGGCTCCGGTCGGGATAGTAGGCCAGATACAGCTGCTGGTCATCTTCTTCGCTGAGATCCTCTGTCGGTTCCTCGTCCTCCATCAAAATGGCATCGCCGGTGGGGACATAACCGGAATTGTCGAAGCTTCGTCCACAGCCGGAAAACAGTCCCAGAATCAGGGAAAGCAGCAGGGCCAAAGCGGTAACTTTTTTCATTTCGCACCTCCTGTGCAGGTAATGAGCGCTCCCTGAGAGCCCCGGTCGCCTTTGGTAAAGCGGTGGGACCAGAAGCGGCTGTTTTCGCAGTAGGTGCAGCTGTCGCTGACCTCAATGTGGGTAACGCCGGACCGTCTCAGGATCATGGCGTTGATGGCTTTTAAGTCCAGATGGTACTTTGGGCCTTTGACTTTGATATACGCTTCCACCTCCGGGCCGAAGGCGGCGACCATAGCCTGAGGTACATCGGCGTTGGTCTCAAAGTGGCACTGGCCGATGTTGGGGCCGATAGTAGCGTGGATGTTTTTGACATCACAGCCGAAAGCATCCACCATGGCCTGCACCGTCTTGGCACCGATGGCCTGAGCCGTGCCCCTCCACCCGGCGTGGGCTGCACCCACAGCCCCAGTGACGGGATCGTGCAGCAACAGCGGTGTGCAGTCGGCGGTGAATACCAGCAGCGTCAGCCCGGGGACATTGGTCACCAGTGCATCGCATTCCGGGTAATCTTTGTGGAAGAAGCCGTTACAGTCTTCCTCTGTCACAATGCGGACGATATCCGAGTGTGTCTGTCGGGTGAGAACCAGTTTTTCCGGATCAAATTCCAATGCATCTGCCAGAATCCGCAGATTGGCTTCCACATTTTCCTTACTGTCTCCCCGGCCGATGGCCAGATTCAGGCTGGACTGGGTGCCGGTGCTGACACCGCCCAGGCGGGTGGTAAAGCAGTGGGGCGTGGAAATATTTCCAGCGGTGAGATATTCCAGCGCACCTTTTGTTTGGGTTTGTATTGCCATAGTGTTTCTCCAAGCCGGAAAAAAATCAATTCTCCAGCTTATCTTTCTGCATACAGCACTTTTTGTACTTCTTGCCGCTGCCGCAGGGGCAGGGATCGTTGGGCCCAACCTTTTTAGCGGCGTTGCGGACGGGCTGCTGCTTCACTTCGCTCTTGGTCGCAGCGGTGGTGCCGGTCTCCTTGGCTACCTTTTCCCGCTTGATGGGCTGATTGGTGCGAACCTGCACCAGGAACATCCGGCGGATGGTCTCCTCCCGGATGGCCTGGATCATGGCCTCGAACATGGCGAAGCCTTCTTCCTTATAAGCAATGACCGGGTCGTGCTGGCCGTAGGCCCGCAGACCAATGCCCTGCTTCAGATCGTCCATGGCGTCGATGTTGTCCATCCAGTATTCGTCCACCACCCGGAGCATGACCAC
>CAYXUI010000080.1:0-5536 GCA_964468195.1 uncultured Oscillospiraceae bacterium
ATCTGACCTATTCTCTGCGCCGTTTGGGACTGGACTACATCGACCTGTACCAGCCTGCCCGGCAGGATACCACCGTCCCTGTGGAAGAACTGGTGGGTGCCATTGCGGATCAGGTGCAGGCTGGCTATGTAAAGCATATCGGTCTTTCTATGGTAGATGCGGATACGCTCCGCCGAGCTTGCGCCGTTCACCCCATCCATACCGTGGAGATGGAGTATTCCCTTGTTTCCCGTGGAATTGAGAAGGAACTGGTGGCTGCTGCGAAAGAACTGGGCGTGAAGGTTCTGGCCTTCGGCACGGTGGGCCATGGTTTGCTGCGGGATGATGTTTTGACTGCTTCCGTAAATCCCGGAAGAGGTTGGGGAATGCTTGCCCCGGAACACCGGGAGAATAACCTGGCCATGATCCGTAAGGTCAAGGAGATTGCCGATGAAAAGGGTGCGACCCTTTCCCAGTTGGCTCTGGCCTGGAGTTTGGCAAAGTACGACCATGTTCAGAGCTTGATTGGTACCACCAATCCTGCCCATCTCCAGGCTGCTATTGATGCCCTGAAAATTGAACTGTCTGCTGAGGATATCACCCGAATCGAAACGGCATTGGATGCAGATAAAGTTGGCGGTGTCGGTATGCGTAATTTCGTATTTACCGATGGAAAAATGACCCCTGTAAAATAAGAGGAGGATACTACTATGAATAATATTCCTGTTTTTGAATGGAAAAAGACTGTCAGTGTCAATGGTTCCACAGCGACGGATGTGGATTTTCCCGAACTGGAACAGAAAAAGCCCTTTGATGCAAAGGGACTGTTTTCGTATTTTTGTGAGAATTTTGAAGATGCTCTGCTGGCCTGCCGGGACAAGCGGTTTGAGGCTACCGGCGTTGCCACCAAAATCGGCCCGGATATCCATGGCAAGCCCTCCATGGAGATTTCCGATTGCGTGGGTGGTCAGTGCTTTATGCTGTTCGTATTTGCCTCCGAGGAAAGCTATAAGGACGTAGCCGTGGGTGATACCGTCACCTGCCGGGGCAACTATCTGGGCGTGACAAATGAATTTGGTGTGGTCATGAAGCGCAGTGAAGTGCTGAAATGGGGGAACCCAATGAAAACGGTATGTGAATTTTTGCAGAAGGCCCATGTGTTTTATGTTGCGACTGTAGAGGGCGACCAGCCTAGAGTGCGCCCCTTCGGAATCGCCCACATCATCGACGGGAAGCTGTGCGTCATGACCGGTAAGTGCAAGCCTGTTTCCTATCAGCTGGCAGCGAACCCCAAAGCAGAAATCTGCGCCTGTGCCGGAGTCGAATGGGTCAGAATCGCAGGCAAGCTTCTGGAGGATGACAAAGAAGAAACCCGGCAGGCGATGCTGGATGCGTATCCCAGCATGAAGAAGACCTACGCCGCCGATGACGGCAATATGCAGGTGCTGTATTTTGCGGATGCCACTGCCACCTTTGACTCCTTCAAAGGGGAGCACCGTGTTGTGAAATTCTAAGGGAGCGCAAAGATGCAGGGGTCTTTGACGTGCGATCCCAAGTACCCATCTTCGCTGAAAAAACCATAAGGTTGAAACCCAGCCCATGCCCCTTCCTTGAAAATGCGCCCATTGGCGATGTGGAAAAAGAAAAGATCGTCCATAAGAATGTGGAAACACTGTTGAACCTATAAGGAGAAATTTGTATGTATATCGCCTCTGAAAATAGATATGATACCATGCCTTATAACCGACTGGGCACCAGCGGATTGAAGTTGCCTGCCGTGTCTCTGGGCCTGTGGCACAACTTTGGTAACACCGGCCGCTTTGACAATATGCAGGCCATGTGCTTTACGGCCTTCGACAACGGCATCACCCATTTTGATCTGGCCAACAATTACGGTCCTCCTGAGGGAACTGCTGAGATCAACTTTGGCCGTATTCTGAAAGAAGATCTGGGCGTGTACCGGGATGAATTGATTATCTCTACAAAGGCCGGCTACTGGATGTGGCCCGGCCCCTACGGCGATTGGGGAAGCCGCAAGTACATTCTGGCAAGTCTGGATCAGAGCCTGAAACGGATGGGCCTTTCGTATGTGGACATCTTCTATCACCACCGGATGGACCCCAACACCCCTCTGGAAGAAACCATGGGTGCTCTGGCAACTGCGGTCCAGTCCGGCAAGGCACTGTATGTGGGTCTGAGCAACTACGACGGCGAACATTTGCAGCAGGCTGCCGCAATCTTAACGGATCTGAAAGTTCCTTTCGTTATCAATCAGAACCGCTACTCCATCTTTGACCGTACCATCGAGCAAAATGGTCTGAAAGAAACTGCAGCCAAGCTGGGGAAGGGTATCATTGCGTTCTCTCCTCTGGCACAGGGCCTGCTGACTGACCGCTATCTCAAGGGTATCCCGGCAGACAGCCGTATCATGACCGATGGCCGTTTTCTGAAAGAAAATGCTCTGACGGAGCAGCGGCTGGCGCAAATCCGTGCATTGAACGATCTGGCTGCGCAGCGCGGGCAGACTTTGGCGCAGATGGCACTGGCTTGGATCCTGCATGATGGGATTGTCACCAGTGTTCTGGCAGGCGCATCCCGTCCGGAACAGGTGCTGGATAATATTAAGGCGGCTGAAAATACAGTATTTACCCCCGATGAGCTGGCACGGATTGAGGAGATTTGTTCGAACCCGTAATCTTAGCGGCGGCACCGTTTCGGTTTTGCTTTGAATCTGTTCGTGGCTTTGTACCCGTGGAAGCAGGGCACTTCCTGACATAAGAACACCCCCTGATGCAGTGTTATCTGACATCAGGGGGTTATCTGTTTTCCGTTTTTACGGATTCTGTGTGGATTCTTCTGCCAGGGCCATGGCAATCTGCTCCGGTGTGATGGGCAACTCCCGGAACCACTTTCCGGTGGCCCGGTAGATCGCGTGGGCAATGGCAGGGGCTGGGGTGTTGATGACAATTTCACCAATGGACTTGGCACCAAAGGGGCCGGTAGGCTCGTAGCTGTGCTCAAATTCCACCTTCAGATTTCCCATATCCAGCCGGGTGGGCAGCTTATACTGCATAAAGGAGGATTCCATAGGCTTTCCGGACTTGTCGTAGGTCACATTTTCCATCAGTGTGTGTCCGATGCCCTGCACAATGCCTCCCTCTGTCTGGATTCGTGCCAGAGCCGGATTGATGGGAATACCACAGTCCACAACGGCCATGTAGTCGAGGATATCCACCTTTCCGGTGCGTTTGTCCAATTCAATCTCCACCATGCCAACCATGTAGGGCGGGGGAGAAATCGGAGAGGTGTGGGTAGCGGTAGCCTCTGCGGGGGTGGTATTAAAAGCCTGGGCTTTGTACGCCACGTCCGTCAGCGACACGGCCTCACCAGTTCCGATTCGACGAAGGTAGCTACCATCGAAGAGCACTTCTTCAGCGTCACACTTCAGCATCTCAGCGGCAATGGTGCAGATGCGCTTTTTCAGCTCGGTACAGGCTTTGACCACGGCCTGACCTGTGATATAGGTAGTAGAGGAGGCATAGGAGCCGGAGTCGTAGGGAGATACATCGGTATCTGCACCGAAAACCGCCACGTCATCTACAGAGCAGTCCATAAGTTCTGCCACCATCTGGGCAAGAATGGTATCGCAACCGGTTCCCATATCGGCCGCACCGATGATCAGATTGTAAGTGCCATCCTCACTGAGCTTGACGGTAGCGGAGCCCACATCCACGTTGGAGATGCAACTGCCCTGCATACCCATGGCGACACCGGCGGTACGCACCTTTCCATTGCCCATATCCCGAACTTTGGAGCGTTCCTCCCAGTGGAACATCTGACGGCAGTGCTCCATGCACCGATCCAGGGCGCAGGCGTTGGCGATTTCATTGTAGTAAGCGGGCATGACCATGCCCTCTTTGATCATATTCTTGGCCCGGATTTCTGTGGCATCCATGCCCAACTGCTCGGCAAGCTCACTGACAATAGACTCAACCGCAAAGATACCCTGGGTTGCACCGTAGCCACGGTAAGCACCGGCGGCCTGATGGTTGGTATAGACTACGTCATAGTGGAAGCGGAAAGCCTCCAGCGAGCCGGTGTAAAGCGGCAATGCTTTATGTCCGGACAGGCCTACAGTGGTGGGGCCGTGCTCACCGTAAGCACCGGTGTTGGACAGGGTATACAGGTCCATGACCCGGATTTTTCCATCTCGGGTGGCACCAAGCTTTAGCGTAATTTCCATTTCGTGGCGGGGAGAACCGGCGATCTGGGATTCCTGACGGGTATAAACGATTTTGGCAGGCCGCCCGGTTTTCATGGCCACGAAGGCGGGGTACACATCACAAACAGCAGTCTGCTTGGCACCAAAGCCGCCGCCGATCCGGGGCTTTTCCACACGAATCCGGCTCTTGGGAATCCCCAAAGCTCTGGACAAAATACGTCGGGTGTGGAAAATGATTTGGGTAGAGGAAATCAGATGAAGGCGGCCATAGCGGTCAAAGCTGGCATAGGCAGTAAAGGGCTCCATCATTGCCTGATTAAATGCTCTGGTGTGATAGGTTCGTTCCAACACGATATCACATTCGGACAAAATCCCTTCCACATCGCCATGGATTTCATCTGCGCTGGCAACCATATTCCGCTTGGGGTCGCCACCTACCTGGCAGGGGGGAAACCAATCGTCTTCCGGATGCACCAGAATGGGATTGTCCTTGGCGGTGCGAAAATCCAGAACAGGCTCCAGCACCTGGTAGTCCACTTTAATGAGCTTCATGGCTTTCAGGGCGGCTTTCTCCGTTTCGGCGGCGATAATGGCCACCGCATCTCCCGCAAAGCGCACATGGCGGTCGATAATCAAACGATCATAGGGGGACGGCTCCGGATAGGTCTGTCCAGCGATGGCAAAGCGATTTTGGGGGACATCCTCCCAGGTGTAGATATCCACAACGCCGGGGACTTTTTTGGCAATGGTGGTGTTAATCGTCTCCACAATGGCGTTGGCATGGGGAGAGCGAAGAATTTTGACAACCAAGGCATCCTTAGGGGTGACATCGTCGGTGTAAACGGGTTTTCCCAACAGGAGCTGCATAGAATCCTTTTTCCGGACGGATTTGTGAATGGATTTGTATTGCTTGTGTTCCATATTGTTCTCCTTATGCTTTGCGGGCGTTCAGATAGCTGCGGATGCCCCGAAGCTGGCCGTCATAGCCGGAGCATCGGCACAGGTTTCCTGCCAGAAAGACCCGAATCTCATCGTCGGTGGGGTCAGGATTTTCACGGAGTAGAGCGATGGTGTTCATCACAAGGCCGGGATTGCAGAAGCCGCACTGATCGGCACCCTGGTCTGCGATGAAGCCAATAAAGTCAGAGGCCTCTTCTTGCAGACCTTCCAGCGTATAAATGCTGTGCCCATCTGCCCGAGCGGCCAGGGTGGAGCAGGAAAGGATGGGCTTTTCGTCCATCAACACGGTACACAGGCCACAGTTGGAGGTGTCGCATCCGCGCTTAACGCTGAGGCACCCCTTCTCCCGCAGAAAATCCAGCAGAACGGTGTCCG
>CAYXUI010000081.1:0-5507 GCA_964468195.1 uncultured Oscillospiraceae bacterium
ATTATGAACAAAAGGAGGCAAAATCCTGCCTCCTTTGTTGCCAGTGCGTTCAAATATCCTCCCTGTTACCGGAGAAAAATCCCTCGATCTGCGCTCTGGTTGTGTTGACCCGTCCCTGCTGGAATTGGGGCTTGCCGCCACCACGGCCGTTCAGGGTCTTCGTCATGGTTTTGCACAGCTCCCGCAGATCTCCTTCCCGGGTGGCAAGGCAGAAGCCGTAGCCCATATCATCGCTGCCGCTGAACACCGCCGCCGTTCCGCCGCAGGTATCCGCAATGGCATCCGCCAGCACCCGGATGCCGGTACTGTCCAGCCCTTCTTCAAAGTGGCAGACAGTGCCACAGTTTTTGTAGCTTCCGGCAATACGTTCAAATATCCGGTTTTCCAGACCAGTGATGCGGTATTTCAGCTGGGACAGGGTGTCATTCATCTTTTGGGCGGCTTCGCCGGTTTCGGATATTTTTGCAGAAAAAGCCTGGGATACCAGCTTGTTCTGGTCGTAGGCTTCGTTCAGCAGTTTCAGGGCGGCACTGCCGCAGGCCATTTCCATCCGGCTGCCTCCCCGGAAGGGGATCACGGAAAACAGCTTGATCAGCCCGATCTCTCCGGTATGGGTTACATGGGTGCCGCAGCAGGCACAGCTGTCCACGCCCGGGATCTGGACGATCCGCACTGGCCAGGGCAGTGCCCGCTTGGTGCGGTAGAACACATGGGGCAGTTCCTCCTGAGAAGGATACCAGCATTTCACCGGCAAATTCTGCCAGAGTGCCCGGTTGGCTTCTGCCTCGATCTCCGGCAGGTCTTCTTTGGGAATGACGCCGTCAAAGTCAATGGTGATGATGTCGCTTCCCATATGGAAGCCGGTATTGTGGACACCATAGCGGCGGTGGAGGATGCCGGAGATCATGTGTTCCCCGGTGTGCTGCTGCATCCGCAGAAATCTGGGGGCGTAATCAATGGTGCCTGCCACGGTTTCTCCCGGAGTCAGGGGGCCATCGCAGAGGTGGAGGATCTGCCCATTTTCTTCCCGGGTATCCAGCACCCGAACATTGCCTAAGATGCCGGTGTCCCCCGCCTGACCGCCCCCCTCGGGGTAAAAGGTCGTGGCGGACAAAGTCACAGCAAAGCCGCCCTTGGCTTCCCCGCAGGTGAGGACTTCGGCAGAGAATTGTGAAAGGTGGGGATCTTCGTAGTAAAGTTTCCGTGTATCCATGGTATCAGCCTGCTTTCCCGTTTTTTGACGATTATACCATGGGCAGAGCCGGAATGCAACCGTTGCTGGTTTACATAATATTGCACAAAAAGAATCCACAAAAAAGCTTTCCTTTTTGCGCAAATTGGTGTATAATTTACAAAAACCACGGAGGTGATGTTTATGCCTGCCAGTTATGCCCACTACCGCTTCGGCAAGGAACTTCTCGGCACCATGCCTGCGGAAGCCAAAGCCTGCATCCAGCGGTTCCGCCGGATGTATGACATGGGTTTACAGGGACCGGACTTTTTCTATTACTACTTCCCCTGGATGAAAACCAGTGTCGGAAGTCTCGGCGGCAAATTCCATAACCAGTCGGGACAGGAATTTTTCCTGCATGCTTCCAAAGTGGCCACTTCGGAAGCTGCCAGAGCCTACCTCTACGGCTTGCTGGGGCACTACTGCCTGGATTCGCTGGCCCATCCCTATATCGAGAGTCTGGTGGCCATTGGAGAAGCGGAGCATGTGGCACTGGAATCGGAATTTGACCGGTATCTCATGGCTAAGGATAAAATTCCCAGCCCACACACCTATGACATGACCAAACGCTTCCACCTGACCCGGGGGGAGTGCATGACGGTGGCGGAATTCTACCCCGGTTCCACCGGCGGTACGGTGAGCTTCGCCGTCCGCTCCATGGCCTTTTTCCGGAAGCTGCTGGCCAATCCCAACCGCAAGCGCACCCTGCGGCTTGTGAATCTGGTGGGAAGCAAGCTGGCGCAGAATATGGTGCCGGAGAAGGAAGTGGAGGAACTGACCCTCTATGTAGGCGAACTGGAAGGCATCTGGCGTCAGGCGCTGGAAAACTATCCGGAAATGCTTTCCCAGCTGAGCGCCCACATGCAGGAAGAAGCCCCCTTCGGCGATCTGTTTGCCCTCAGTTTTAACGGATAATCATTTGGAAAGAGAGAATACTATGGACAGAAAATTCAAACTCACGGCTCTGGAACGAAGCTGGATCCTCTATGATATCGGCAATTCCGCCTTTATTTTAATGGTCTCCACTTTGATCCCCATTTTCTTCAACGCGTTGGCGGCCAACGCCGGCATCCACGAAGACCTGTATTTGAGCTACTGGGGCTACGCCGGTTCCGTTGCCACCATTCTGGTGGCCATCATTGCCCCTCTCTGCGGCACCCTGGCAGATCGGAATTTCAAAAAGCCCATTTTCCTGGCAGCGGTGGCTCTGGGTGTCATCGGCTGCGCCGCCCTGGGTTTCGTCAGCCACTGGCTGGCGTTCCTGGCGATTTTCGTGGTGGCCAGAGTGGGCTTCTCCAGCAGCATCGTGTTCTATGACTCCATGCTGACGGAAGTCACCACCGAGGAGCGGATGGACAAGGTCTCTTCTCTGGGCTATGCCTGGGGCTACATTGGCAGCGTCATTCCCTTCATTGTCTGTCTGGTGCTGGTGCTGATGCACGATTCCTTCGGCATGAGCATGAGTGCCGCCATGATCGCCGCCTTCCTGATCACCGCCCTCTGGTGGATCGGCTGCACCATCCCTCTGGCAAAGGGCTACCGCCAGACCGCCTACGTTGCCAGTGAGCAGAGCCCCCTGAGCGATACCTTCCGGCAGCTGGCAAAAACCCTGAAAAGTGTCCGGCAGGAAAAGCACATTTTCCTGTATCTGCTGGCTTTCTTCTTCTTCATTGACGGCGTGTATACCATTATCGACATGGCTACAGCCTACGGCACTGCCCTGGGGCTGGATACCACGGGGCTGCTGCTGGCTCTGCTGTGGACCCAGATCGTGGCCTTCCCCTGCGCCATTCTCTTTGGCAAGCTCTCTGCCAAATATGACACCGGCAAGCTCATCAAGGTCTGTATCCTGTGCTATACCGGCATCACCCTGTTCGGTGTGTTTCTGGTGAGCCAGTGGCAGTTCTGGATGCTGGCGACCTTCGTGGGCATGTTCCAGGGCGGCATTCAGGCTCTCAGCCGCAGCTACCTTGGCAAGATCATCCCTGCTGAGCGAAGCGGCGAATACTACGGCCTGATGGACATCTTCGGCAAGGGCGCCTCTTTCGTGGGATTGATGCTGGTGTCCTTCGTCAGCCAGATCACCGCCGGCATGACGGTGGAAGTTTTCGGCATTACCCTGCAAAATGAAAACATCGCCATCACCTCTCTGATCGTGCTGTTCGCCATCGGTTATGTGCTGTTCTGCAAGGCAGACAAGCTGAACCGGGACCGGATCGAACATCGCTGAATATGGGAAAACCCCGGAATGCCACGCATTCCGGGGTTATTTTCTGTCAATCAAACAGATCGTTCAGCCGGTCGAAGAACTTCTTTCGTTTGGGGGTGACCTCCATGGTGCCTTCCAGCTGCCGCAGCAGCTCCTTCTGCTCCTTGGTCAGCCGGGTGGGGGTCTCCACCACCACGGTGAAGCGGTGGTTACCACGGCGGCGGGGATTGCCCACTTCGGGAATGCCCTTATCCCGGAGGACGAATTCCTTGCCGGTCTGGGTGCCCTCGGGAAGTTCAAATTCTACTTTGCCGTCAATGGTGGGCACCTGGATGGTGGCGCCCAGAGCGGCCTGAGCGAAGGAAATGGGCACTTCACACAGCACATCGTAATCTTCCCGCTCGAAAATGGGATGGCGCTTGATGGCCACTTCCACCAGCAGATCGCCGTTGGGGCCGCCGTTGGAACCAACGCAGCCTTCGCTGCGGACCCGGACGGACTGACCGGCATCCACACCGGCAGGGATCTTGACCTTGACCCGGTTGGTGCGGCGAACCTTTCCCTTGCCCTTACAGGTGGTGCAGGGGTTCTTGATGACCTTGCCCCGGCCGGAGCACTGGGGGCAGGTGGTGGTGGACTGCATCTGCATGCCCATAAAGTTCTGAACCGTGCGAACCTGACCGCTACCGCCGCACTGGGAGCAGGTCTCCACCTTGCCATCGGCGCTGCCGCTGCCGTTACAGACGGAGCAGTTCTCGATGCGCTGGGCGGACACTTCCTTTTCACAGCCGAAGGCGGCTTCTTCGAAGGTCAGTTCCAGCCGGGTCATGACGTTTTCGCCCCGGCGGGGGGCATTCTGGGCATTGCCCCGGCGGCTGCTACCGCCACCGAAGAACTCACCAAAAATGTCACCCAGATCCCCGAAATCGCCAAAGCCGCCGAAACCGCCGCCACCGTAGGGGCCGTTTCCACCGCCGCCGAAGTTGGGATCCACGCCGGCAAATCCGAACTGGTCATAGCGCTGGCGCTTATTGTCGTCAGACAGTACTTCGTAAGCCTCGCCGCATTCCTTGAACTTTTCTTCCGCTTCCTTATCCCCGGGGTTCCGGTCGGGATGGTACTTCATGGCGGCTTTGCGGTAGGCCTTTTTAATTTCCTCGGCACTGGCGGTCTTCTGGACACCCAGTACCTCATAATAATCTCGTTTATTTTCTGCCATATCATGATCTCCTCATGGAAAGGATGTAGGGCGGGGGAAGCAAAGCTCTGAATCCAGCAATCGCCGGCGGCGATTGCTCCATTAAAAACCTTGCCCCCGCCCTACGGTGTTCCCTCCGAAATACACCAACAAGGGGCGGCGGTATCGCCGCCCCTTTGGGCTTATTGTTTAGTCAACGGTCTCGTAGTCCGCATCGACCACGCCGTCGTCGCCGGGCTGCTGATAGCCGCCCTGTGCGCCGCCCTGGGCACCCTGGGGGTTGGCCTGCTGGTACAGCTTCTCGGAGACCTTGTAGAAGGCCTGCTGGACAGCCTCGGTGGCTTCCTTAATGGCGGCAATGTCGTTGCCCTTGTTGACTTCCTTCAGCTTGTCAACAGCGGCCTGAATCTCAGCCTTTTCGGAGTCGGAGATCTTGTCGCCCAGCTCGTTCAGGGTCTTCTCGGTCTGGTAAGCGGTCTGGTCGGCAGCGTTGTGGGTGTCCACTTCTTCCTTACGAGCCTTATCCTCGGCAGCGTACTGCTCGGCTTCCCGAACGGCCTTGTCGATATCCTCCTGGCTCAGGTTGGTGGAAGCGGTGATGGAGATGTTGGCTTCCTTGCCGGTGCCCAGATCCTTAGCGGAGACCTTTACGATGCCGTTGGCATCGATGTCGAAGGTAACCTCGATCTGAGGCACGCCGCGGGGAGCCGGAGCGATGCCGCCCAGCTGGAAGCGGCCCAGAGTCTTATTGTAAGCAGCCATTTCCCGCTCGCCCTGGAGGACGTGAACCTCAACGGAGGTCTGGCCGTCAGCAGCGGTGGAGAAGATCTGGCTCTTGTGGGTGGGGATGGTGGTGTTGCGCTCGATGA
>CAYXUI010000082.1:0-5468 GCA_964468195.1 uncultured Oscillospiraceae bacterium
GCGACCTGCGCCGCTCCCGTGCTGGTGCTGTGAACATCGTTCCCAACTCCACCGGCGCTGCCAAGGCTATCGGCCTGGTCATCCCCGAGCTGAACGGCAAGCTGATCGGCGCTGCTCAGCGTATCCCCACCCCCACCGGTTCCACCACCATCCTGAACGCAGTCGTTTCCAAGTCCGTCACTGTTGACGAGATCAACGCTGCTATGAAGGCTGCTGCTACCGAGTCCTACGGCTACAACGAGGACGAGATCGTTTCCTCCGACATCATCGGCATGCGCTTCGGCTCCCTGTTCGATGCTACCCAGACCATGGTCTGCGCTCTGGAGGGCGGCAAGACTCAGGTTCAGGTCGTGTCCTGGTACGACAACGAGAACTCCTACGTTTCTCAGATGGTCCGCACCATCAAGCACTTCTCCACCCTGCTGTAATCTGTAGGCGAAGAGATTTCCTGACAAATAAAATCGGCATAGCTGGAGCGATCCGGCCATGCCGATTTTTTTGCGCCATGGTGACATGGCTGTATCAAAAAGGGCAGACACAGATGATTTCCTGTGTCTGCCCTTTTTGTGGATGCTGTTTCTACCGGACTCTTACCGGTTTGCCCGGATCCTGGCAACAATGTCCAGACCGGTGCCGTCGGCTTCGTCAATGACGATGAGCTCCTCCAGCAGTGCCTTTTCCTGATCCGGTGTAAAGTTGGAGAAGGGGCGGCGGGAATAGCCGGCCGGGATCCCGGCGCCACGGAGCCAGACCTTCATACAAGCCATCATGCTACCGCTGCGGATACCGGCCATGATGATGTGCAGGGCCTTCTTCTGCAAAGAGGTGGCCAGAGGCAGGTCGGAATCCTTCACAGCTTTCCAGATTTTGCCGTACAGGTCCGGGATCACGTTGTAGAACGAACCGATAATGCCGTCCACGCCCAGACCAATGTTGGAGCTGCCCAGCTCATCACAGCCACCGTAAACCAGGAAGCCGTCCTTGCAGCCTTCCTTGATCTGGGTCACTTCGTACAGGGCGGTGCCGGTGTACTTCACGCCCTTGACATTGTCGATGGTGGACAGACGCACGATCTGATCCACGGTCATCATACCGGCCAGAGGAATGTTGTAGACGATCATGGGCAGGGAGGTGGACTCTGCCACATCCTTATAGTACTGGAAGATCTGCTCAGGATTATACTTGAAGTAGAAGGGGGGCACGCTGGAAATACCGGCGGCGCCCAATTTTTCTGCGTGCTGGGCCAGTTCAATGGAGGCCTTGGTGGACATAGCGCCCACATGGACCACCACGGGAACCTTGTCGCCCACTTCTTCCATGGTGATCTCCAGCTGACGCATCCGCTCCTGAGAATTCATCAGGAAAGTCTCACCGGTGGAACCGGTGACATACAGGCCGCCGATGTCATAGCTCAGCAGATGCCGGATAAAGGCACGGGTGCCTTCCTCGTCCAGATTTTCGTCCTTGTCGAATACGGACAGAACCGCGGGGATCACGCCTTTGAAATCATAAATGTCTCTGCTCATGTTAACCATTCTCCTTTTCCACTTTGTGGATTCCCTTGGCAGCCAGTTCTTCCTTTACCTTGTGGCAGGAAACGAAGTGGCTGACGCCATCAATGATATATTCTTCCAGCACCGGCCGCTGGGACTTGCAAATGTCGCAGCATTCCGGGCATCTGGGATGGAAGGTGCAGCCCGACGGGGGATTGGCCGGGGACGGAACGTCGCCCTGGAGGGGGATGCGCTTTTTGGTCCTGGTCACATCCGCAACAGGAATGGCACTGAGCAACGCTTTGGTATAGGGGTGCAGAGTGTTGGCGAAGAGTTCCTCCGAAGTGGTCAGCTCCACCACCCGGCCCAGATACATGACGGCGATCCGGTCTGCCAGATATTCCACCACAGAAAGATCGTGGGTGATGAAAATATAGGTCAGTTTGTATTCTTCCTTCAGCTGGTTCAGCAGCTTCAGTACCTGAGCCTGAATGGAAACGTCCAAGGCGGACACGGCTTCATCGCAGATGATGAGCTCCGGATTCACGGACAGGGCCCGGGCGATGCCGATGCGCTGCCGCTGACCGCCGGAGAATTCGTTGGGATACCGGCCCATGTAGTCCCGGGGCAGGTTCACGGATTCCAGCAGGTCGCCGATCTTCTTTACCCGGTCTTCCTTCTTCTTCATGCCGAACTTGATGAGAGGATCTTCCAGAGAACCGAAGATGGTGAAGGCAGGATTCAGGGAGGAGTAGGGATCCTGGAACACGATCTGGATCTTCTGCCGGGCATTGTCCAGCTCCTTCCGGGTCAGCTTCCGCAGATCCTTGAAGCCGTCGGAGAATTTGTACTCCATGGTGCCTTCCGTCACGGGGACCAGCTGCAAAACGGACTTGCCCAGAGTGGTTTTGCCGCAGCCGGATTCGCCGACCAGACCCAGAGTCTCGCCTTTGTAGACATCCAGGCTGAGATCCGTGCTCTGTTGCAGATTTTTTTGACAAGCTTACCGAAGTGAACATTGCTGTCATGCGCCATTACATTGATGACTTCCACTGTGACGGGATTCTGATCCATGATGACTGGTCCGCCCAGCGCTCTCCTTTCTTCTCTGTGCAGATGGCCAAAGAACTGCTGGCACCATACGTAAAGCGTCTGGCTGACTATGCACACAACCGGGATGTGTTCTTCACGCTTCACTCCTGCGGAAACGGCGAGGGGCTGATTCCTGCCATCCTGGAAACCGGAGCAGATAGCTGGCAGGCACAGGCCAATGCTATTGATGTAGATGCCTGTTATGAAAAGCTGGGAGACAGCATGATGCTGGAGACTTATCCCGATATTCCTCCTGTCAGAGGAAAAGAGCTGGAAGAAGAAATCCGAAAGCTTTATATGCGGCTTTGTATCAAACACAGAGGCCTTCCGCTTTTATGAATTATGACCCGTATAATATGGCTGAGCTGAGAAGAGTTGCTTATAAGGTCGGCCGTGAAATGGCAGTAAGCGGAATTGCGAAATAAAGGAATGCAGTAAGAGGAAAGTGGTTATTTCTATAAATTCTCCCAATCGAAATGTACTACGAGCAGCGCCTGCCGCAAAGAAGGCATAGGAACTGGTGGCCTGATATCCCAAAGCATCTTTGGTGTGAACCCTGCACAGTTACATTTGCGCCTAATCGGAGAATCCTATTACCCGGAACGCATATAGAAGGAAGGGTAGCTTTGCTACTCTTCCTTTCAGTTTGTCAAAGAACCCCTGTTTTCTACTCGTGAAAACAGGGGGATTTTGTATATTTAGGCAAAAATAGGAATAGTATTTGGGAAATAATGGAGCTGTCCCAACTCCAATTTGCCAGTTTTTCAGATTCATGGCAGCATATTTAAACCTGACCCATCTTGTGACTGCGGCCAAGCCTCGGTCGATGTAGTGGCGTAAAATGGTAATGCCATTCAATCTGGCTGATTTCAATTTGCTATGAACGTTTATTCCCATCCTAAAACTGTGGAATTTTCATAACAATTTTAGGGTGCTATGCTTTATATTGCAACCCGAAATCTTTCTCTTTCCCGGAGGTTTTATTGTTATACTTGACTATAGAGCGCCAGATTTTCTCTTATTTTTATGACCAAATTCGTCAAATTCACAAAATATTAATAGACTGATTTTTTTACTTGCGAAAAGGCCATACGTATGTTATTATGTGTTTACAGTCACAAGTTTAGTCGCATGTGATTCACATATTACAAGACATATGCAGTCACACGATTCTGCCATACCGCTATAAAAAAGCAGAGCGGTATCCCGCTCTACTTTTTCAAATAAATCAGTTTCCCTGTAATTGGAAGTCCATCTTCAACCTTTTGTATGGTGGAGTGAACAATATCTTCCGCAACCTTCTGAAGATTCATGGAGAGAGTCATATCAATGATCCGTCTACGTTCCTCCTTGCCTACATTGTATAATTTCAACGCACAGTCCAGGAACCTGGTAATTTTATCCTCGATGGTGAAATACATATCACATGGAACCGCCATGTAGCCCCGAATCATACTGGCCGAAGCAATCTCCATTTCATAAAAATCTTTCGCTTTCGCCTCCGGCTGGAAGCTATGGAACACCTGATACAGCCGCTCTGACATGACCCGATAGATATACATACTGGTGGAAGGAAGGCTGTAAGCAGTCACGTACATTTCCCGTAGTTGCTCATTCATTTCTGCAGTATACAACTCTAACGCACCCTCCACAGCACATACCAACATAAAATCTTCCGATTTGCTAATTTTCTGTGCCAGATCATACTGGCTAACAAAAATCCATTTTACCAGTTCCAGAAGCAGTGCCTCCTTGCTGCTGTAGGCCCGAAAGAAAGAACTGGGGGTCATTCCAGCATTGCGGGCAATTTCTGCAGTAGTTGCGCCCTCATATCCCTTTTCCATGAACAGCATTACCGCACTGCGCAGCATCTTTTGCTGTGTCAACAAACCGCTAGGCTGTTTTCCCCTGGGTGGCATATTCTCATTCCTCTCAAAAAGTTTAATTGCAATTACACTCACATTATAGCATGGTGGATTTGGAAATACAAGTCCCTATTTTTCTTTCCCTACACGTTATTTATTCGTTTAAGGAGTTGGATAACCTATGCAAAAGAAAAGTGTAATCGTTGCAGATACCAGTATTGAAGACCGGCAGCAGCTAGTTCAAGCCATCAACAGCATTCCTTTCCTGACTGTGGTCGCGGAGACTGGGGATGGCGAGGAGTTGTTGTCTCGCAGCGCAGATTGTGACATCATTGTTATGGATTTAGTGCTGCGGTCCGTAGATGGTCTGGAGGTTTTGGATAAGCTTCGTACTCTTTCACCGAAGCCCCTTATTATAGTTGTTTCCAACTTTGCTCCAGAGTGGACAGTCAAACTCTGTGTGGAACGTGGCGTGGATTATCTCATGCTTAAGCCCTGCAAAACTGAGTCCGTAATCCGCCGGATTATTCAACTCACCCAGTCCTCCACTGCTGTATTGCATATCCCGGAACCATCGGAACTGAAATTTTCCGTAACCTCCATTCTCCACGAGGTTGGTATTCCCACCCACATTAAGGGCTATCAGTATTTACGTGATGCTATTATTTTGGCTATAGAAGATCACGATGCGATAGACCGTGTCACCAAAATTCTCTATCCCAAGATTGCACGAAAATATTCCACTTCCGCCTGTAGTGTAGAGCGGGCCATCCGCCACGCCATCGAAGTGGCATGGGATAGAGGGGACCTGGACACCCTCCAACGCTTCTTCGGCTACACCGTCAGCAATACCAAGGGAAAACCCACAAATTCGGAATTTATCGCCCTGATTGCGGATAAATTGCAGCTCCAGCTGAAAAGTGCGGAAGTGACCAATTTCTGATTGGGGCGCTAGGGGTTTTGGGGATTTTTCTTTTGGATAGCCGATGCAACGAATTTTAGTTAGTGGGGCTGATTT
>CAYXUI010000083.1:0-5416 GCA_964468195.1 uncultured Oscillospiraceae bacterium
TCGATGGTGGACATATCCCGGATGCCGGACAGGGCCATATTCAGGGTTCGGGGAATGGGGGTGGCGGAAAGGGTCAGCACATCGATGCCCTTGGACATTTCTTTCAGCCGTTCCTTATGGCTGACACCGAAACGCTGCTCTTCGTCGATGATGAGCAGGCCAAGATCCTTGAACTGGACGCTCTTTTGCAGCAGCTTGTGGGTGCCGATGATGAGATCCACACTGCCCGCTGCCAGATTCCGTAGCGTCTGCTGCTGGAGCTTGGCACTGCGGAAGCGGCTTAGCACATCGATATTCACCGGGAAGCCCCGGAACCGGGACACGGCGGTGGTATAGTGCTGCTGCGCCAGCACCGTGGTGGGTACCAGAATGGCCACCTGCTTGCCGTCCATGACGGCCTTCATCACTGCACGGAGGGCCACTTCGGTTTTGCCGAAGCCCACGTCGCCGCAGAGCAGCCGGTCCATGGGGGTGGGGGATTCCATGTCCCGCTTGATGTCGGCGATGCAGCGCAGCTGATCGTCGGTTTCCGGGTAAGGGAAATTGTCCTCAAATTCCGTCTGCCAGGGAGTATCGGCGGCGAAGGCGAAGCCGGGCTGCCGCTTCCGGGCGGCATAGAGCTGGATCAGCTCCCCGGCCATATCCTTGGCGGCCTTCCGGGCCTTGGCCTTGGTTTTCTGCCAGGCATCGGTGCCGATCTTGTTAAGTTTGACAGGCTTCTCCTCGCTGCCACCGCCAATGTACTTGCTGACCAAATCCAGCTGGGTGGCGGGGACAAAGAGAGTGTCGCTGCCCTGATAGGCGATTTTGATGTAATCCTTCACGGCGTTGTCCACCTTGATCTGCTCCATGGCAACAAAGCGGCCGATACCGTAGTTTTCATGGACCACCAGATCGCCGGGAGTCAGGTCGGTGAAGGAGTTGAGCTTCTGCCGGTTAGTGGAGCCGGTTTTCTTGGTGGCTTTCTTCTTGGGGGCATTCCGGGCCAGAAGCTGGCCTTCGGACAAAATGGCAATCCGGGACAGGGGATATTCCATGCCGAAGGGCAGGCTGCCTTCTGTCAGCAAAATCTGTCCGGGCTTGGGCAGGGATGTCAGGGGAATGCAGATAAAGGCGGAAAGATTCTTCGTGCTCAGCATTTCCTGTAACAGTTCCGCCCGGCGGCGGGAACCGCAGAGCACCAGAGAGCCGAATTCCTGCTTCTGGTAGTGGCTCAGGTCGGATGCGGCGGTGTCCAGATTGCCGCCGTAGCCGGGAAGCTGCTTGGCGGTGAGATTGTACAGCTCCTTCGGCGGGGCTTCCTCCGGATAGGTGGTGCCACCGAAGGCATCGAAGAACAGGCAGGTACGGCCCCGAAGACCGGCGCAGAAGTCCTCCCACTGGCACACATAGTCGCAGAGTTCACCGGCCACCAGACCGGCCTGCAACATGCTGTCCAGCTGCATGCCCATTTCGTCAGAGCGGGTGTTGGCCGCCCGGCGAAGGCTGGCATGGTCACAGATGACCACAATGGCATCCTCCGGGAAATAATCCCCGGCCGTGGCCATTTCCGGATAGATCAGGGCCATATACCGGTCAGAGGCCGGGTGATGCAGGCCGTTTTCGTACTTTTCCAGATCTTTTTCCAATGTGGCGATGAGGTTTTCGTTGGGATTTTTCCGGCGTTTTTGCCGGGAGATGAGGGAAGAAATGTCTTTGCACAGTCCTGTGATGCCCTTGGGGTGCAGGCAGGGGAGGGTCTCTGCCACCGGCAAAATGGTGACGGAGTCGATGTTTTCGCTGCGCCGCTGGGTCTGGGGGTCAAAGTAGCCCATGGTGTCCAGCTCGTCGCCGAAGAATTCCGCACGGATGGGCTGGTTGGCGGCAGGGGAGTAGATGTCCACAATGCCGCCCCGGAGGGCGAACTGCCCCGGGCCTTCCACCATGCCGCAGCGGCTGTAGCCTGCGGCCAACAGCCGGGAAGTCAAATCTTCCAGCGGGTATTCCTGCCCCACTTCCAGGGTAAAGGAAGCGGAAAGTAAAGTGGAGCGGGGCATGGTGCGCTGACTCATGGCCTCCCAGCTCATGATTTGCAGAGGCACCTTCCCCAGCGCCAGATCGTACAGTTGCCGCAGCCGCTTCTGCTCCCAGGAGCGGGAGACAACGGCGGCATCATACAATGTCAGATCCCGGCCGGGGAGAATGGGGGCGGTGGTGTCGCAGAAGCATTTCAGTTCCTCCTGCAACCGCCGGGCTGCCATGTCATCCTGACACAGCAGCACCATGGGCCTGCCCAGTTCCCGGTGGAAGCCGGCAAGCATATGGCTGCGGTTGATCTGCCCGATACCGGTGATGGCAATATTTTCATTGCCTTGCAGCGACTGCAAGGCAGAAGCATATTCCGGGATGGTTTTGAGTAAGGATAAAAGTTGTTCCATAGCATACCTCGAAAGGAGTTGGAATTGGGAATCATTATGAATTAGAAATTACGAATTACAAATTCTTGCAGGATTCAAACGTGCATGTCATCCCGAGGGAGCGATAGCGAGTCGAGGGATCTTGGCACTTTCCCACTGCATAAAAGATATTCGGTGCGTAGATCCCTCCGCACGGCTACGCCTAGGTCGGGATGACACAGTTTTGGGACTACGCAACGCTGGATTCGCATTGTCAACTGTCCACTGTCAATTGTCAACTATCAACTATCAATTCTTCCCCGTTCCGTTGAACCGGTTGGCGGCTTCGGGGACGCCGTGGTCGATGATGGCAAGGGCAGCGTTTGCGGCGTTTTCCAGAGCAGGGGTCAGGGCTTTTTCTTCGTTGGCGGTGAAGGTGGAAAGCACCCAGTCTGCCAGATCGTAGTTGGGATTGGGCTTGGCACCGACACCGATCTTTACCCGGGGAAATTCCTGGCTGCCCAGTTCCTGAATGATGGACTTGATGCCGTTGTGCCCACCGGCGGAACCGTTGGACCGCAGGCGCAGCCGGCCGGGTTCCAGAGAAATGTCATCAAACATGACGATGATCCGCTGGGGCGGAATGTGGAAGTAGGCAGACAGCTGGAGTACCGATCGGCCGGAGAGATTCATATAGGTCTGGGGCTTCAGCAGAAACAGTTTGCCGCCGCCATAATTGGTTTGTGCGTAAAGTCCCTGAAATTTCAGTTTGTCGATTTTCGCATTCAGCTGATCCGCCAGAATGTCGATGGCCCGGAAGCCACAGTTGTGCCGGGTCTTTTCGTATTCCCGGCCGGGATTGCCAAGGCCCACAATGAGCCAGTTTTCATTTGTGTTGGATTTCATCATATTCTGTTGCGCCGGATGGAAAACCGGCTTCCTCCATTGGACAATATTTAACCATTCTAACCATTGTACCATGGAAACCGGGGAAAAACAATAGAAATGTCGAACAAACCTGTGGGAAAGGAAACGTCAGAATCCGTCAGGTAAACGAAATTATGTTTGGAATAGGTATTGTACAGCGGAATATTTTGTGGTATACTAAAAGAATACAAAATATGCAAAAAGGAGGCACTTATGAACGATACCATCCGAATCCAGGGTGCCAGAGAGAATAACCTGAAAAATGTGAATTTGACCATCCCCAGAGATAAGCTGGTGGTGTTTACCGGGCTGTCCGGTTCCGGAAAATCCAGTCTGGCTTTTGATACCATCTACGCTGAGGGTCAGCGGCGGTATGTGGAGAGCCTTTCTTCCTATGCCCGGCAGTTTTTGGGGCAGATGGATAAGCCGGATGTGGATGCCATTGATGGCCTGTCTCCCGCCATTTCCATCGACCAGAAGACTACCTCCAAGAACCCCCGTTCTACCGTAGGCACGGTGACGGAGATTTATGACTACCTCCGGCTCCTCTGGGCCAGAGTGGGCATTCCCCACTGTCCCAAATGTGGCAAGGAGATCCGCCGCCAGACCATTGACCAGATCGTGGATCGGGTGGAGGCACTGGGAGAGGGAACCCGGTTTGTGGTGTTGTCCCCCATTATCCGGGGAAAGAAGGGCGAGCATAAGAAGGTTTTTGAAGATGCCAAAAAGTCCGGCTTCGCCCGGGTTCGGGTGGATGGGATCCTCTACGACCTGACGGAAGAGATCAAGTGTGAGAAAAATAAAAAGCACAACATCGATCTGGTGGTTGACCGTCTGGTGCTGAAAGAAGGTCTGCGCCGCCGGTTGACGGACTCTATCGAGACCGCCTGTTCTCATTCCGGCGGTCTGGTGACCATCGAGCTGCCCACTACCAAGGAAGAACTGAGCTTCTCCCAGAATTATGCCTGCGAAGACTGTGGCATTTCCCTGACGGAGCTGGAGCCCAGAATGTTCTCCTTCAACAATCCCAGCGGTGCCTGCCCCAGCTGTACCGGTCTGGGATTCCGGCAGGTGGCGGATGCGGATCTGGTGATCCCGGACAAGAGTAAATCGATTCTGGACGGTGCCATTCAGGCCTCCGGCTGGCAGAACGCCCGGACGGATTCCATTTTTCGGATGTACTTTGAAGCCCTGGCACAGAAATACCACTTCTCCCTGACCGCCCCGGTGGAAGAGCTGTCCCCGGAGGTCATGGACGTGATCCTCTACGGTACCAAAGGGGAAAAGCTTCGCATGACCTACAACCGTGGCAACGGCATGGGTGTGCTGGAACAGCCCTTTGAGGGCATTCTGAACAACATCTCCCGGCGTTACCGGGAGACCCAGTCCGATGCGGCCCGGAAGGAATTGGAAGAATGCATGGCTTCCGCTCCCTGTCCCCAGTGTGGTGGCGACCGGCTGTCGGATATTGCCCGGGCGGTGACGGTCGGCGGGATCGGCATTATGGACTTTTGCCGCCTGAGTATCCGGGATGAGCTGAACTTCATGAATGACCTCCGCCTGGAAGGCAGCATGGCTTTGGTTGCCGAGCAGATCGTGAAAGAGATCAAGTCCCGGCTGCAATTTTTGCTGGATGTGGGTCTTGGTTATCTGACTTTGTCCCGGGCCTCCGGTACCCTCTCCGGCGGCGAAAGCCAGCGCATCCGGCTGGCTACCCAGATTGGTTCTTCGCTGATGGGTGTGCTGTATATTCTGGATGAGCCCTCCATCGGCCTGCATCAGCGGGATAATGACAAGCTTCTGGGAACATTGAAGCACCTGCGGGATATCGGCAACACCCTGATCGTGGTGGAACACGATGAAGATACCATGCGGGCGGCAGATTTTATCGTGGATGTGGGCCCCGGGGCAGGCAGCCGGGGCGGCCAAATCGTGGCCAGCGGCACCTTGCAGGATATTCTGGACTGTAAGGACAGCATTACCGGCCAGTATCTGTCCGGGGTGAAGAAGATCCCGGTGCCTTCCAGTCGCCGGACTGGAAACGGCAAAATGCTCAGCATCCGGGGTGCCAGCGAAAATAATCTGAAAAACGTGGATGTGGATATCCCTCTGGG
>CAYXUI010000084.1:0-5414 GCA_964468195.1 uncultured Oscillospiraceae bacterium
GGCTCGTGGACCTTCCGGGGCGGATGGGCGCCTAATTAGGCAGCCAGAGCAACAGAATTGTTGTCAGTTAAATTTAAAAAGTTACCCGTTTTATCGTGGTCAGGTGCCACGACCCGCTTATCCAGCCTCACTACCCCCGTCGAAACCAGTACGGCCCCGGATAAAATGAATAGTTGATAGTGGATAGTTGAAAGTTATTGTTTTCCCTTCGTAGATGATTTGAAAGTCCATGTCACCCCGAGCGCAGTCAAGGGGGCTACCCTTTTGCTGCTGCATCCGTGCCAGGATCCCTCCACTCGCTTGCGCTCGGTCGGGATGACATGTGTGCTATACCCAGTCGCAATCACACGATATTGGGCTCATTGCGGCGGGGGCAAGCCCCCGCCCTACGATTTCTCGTCGGTGGCTATTTTAGAATCTGCCGTAGGGATCGGGCAGCTTCTTCAGCTCGGCCAGCTGGGCATCGTTCACTTCCACGGTGATGGAAGCAATCTTCTGCTCCTCCACAGGGCGATCCTGCATACCGGTGCGGGTAGCGGCGATGGCATCCACCACATCCATGCCGGAGGTGACCTTGCCGAAGGCGGCGTACTGGCCGTCCAGGTGCTTGGCATCGGCGTGCATGATGAAGAACTGGCTGCCTGCGGAGTTGGGAGACTGGCTTCTGGCCATGGACAGAACGCCACGCTTGTGCTTCAGGTCATTCTTCACGCCGTTGAAGAAAAACTCGCCCTTGATGCAGTAGCCGGGGCCGCCCATGCCGGTGCCCTCGGGGCAACCGCCCTGGATCATAAAGCCGGGGATGACCCGGTGGAAGATCAGGCCGTCATAATAGTTGTGATTGCACAGGTCGATGAAATTGTAGACGCTCTGGGGTGCCCGCTCGGGGTACAGCTCGCCTTCGATGACACCGCCGTTTTCCATGGTGATCTTAAAAGTAGGATTTGCCATTATCGTAATCTCTCCTTCATAGCCCGGTCGATCTGGCGCTTCATGTCCCGTTCTGCCGCGGCTTGTCGTTTGTCGTACAGTTTCTTGCCTTTGCACAGTCCCACGTTGACCTTCACCCGGCTACCCTTGAAGTAAACGGACAGGGGGATCAGGGCGAAACCGTCCTGCTTGACCTTGCCGTAGAGCCGCATGATCTCCCGCTTGTGCAGCAGCAGACGGCGGGGACGGCGGGGATCCACGTTGAAGCGGTTACCGTGGTCATAGGGGGAAATGTGCATCTGGTTCAGGATCATTTCGCCGTCTTTGATACCGCACCAGGCGTCTTTCAGATTCAGGGTACCGGCCCGGATGGATTTAACTTCCGTGCCCACCAGCTCAATACCGGCTTCCAGTTCTTCTTCCACGAAGTATTCGTGATAGGCCTCCCGATTCCGGGCAACAACTTTGATACCTGCTTTTTCCAGACGGCTCACCTCCTGACCAGTTTTTCTAATGTACATTATACCATGGTTGTCAAGGGGATCAAACGGTGATTTCCAGCAGATTTCCCCCGAAAATCTCCACACAGCTTTCGTAATATCTGTCCCCGGTGGTGCGGGGGCCGCTAAGGATGGGATAGCCATCATCTTTCAGCCGGGCGGTGAGGGCGTCCACCGCATCTTTGCTGCCGACGGCAAAGGCGATGTGGGCGTAGCCAAATCGATTGGGGAGATCCGGCTGAAGCCCGGGCTTGTGCATCAGTTCCAGTCGGGAGCCTTCCGGGAAGGTGAGAAAATAGGAGCGAAAATTGGTGTTGGGATTGTGATAGCCTGTATTGGCAGAGGCAGAAAAGTAGGTAACGAAAAATTGCTTTGCTTCTTCCAAATCGGAAACATACAGGGCGACATGTTCGATTTTCATATGACTTCCTCCGGAAACAAAAAGTCTTCTAATTCTTTGGGAGAATCGAAGGAAAAATCACAGAGCCTGCGCATTTCTCCGGCGATCTCCGGGTATTCCTTCCGGCCCCAGGCGGCGAAGGCAATGGGGACGGAAACCTTGGAGGCCATTTCCCAGGCGGGCTTCATGTCGTCCACCACCAGCAACTGCTCCCGGGGCAGATGGAAGCGGGACAGGATATCCTCCAGGGCAAAGGAACTGGGCTTGCGCTTTTCCTCCGGGAGATCCCAGCTGTAGATGGCATCGGGTTCGATGCCGAAATGCTGGCGGTAGTCCCGGAGAATATTCTGGTCGCTGGAATGGGATACCACGCAAATCAGACCGCCCGCTCCTTTCTGGCGGCGAATAATGTCACCAATGCCGGGGAAGGGGGCAGGGACGTGGTCCATGATGTAGCCTTGCCAGCCTTCGTATTCGTCTATGAGTTCCTGCTCCGTAAAGCCGTACCACTTTCGGCACATATCCGCAAACCCCAGATGGCAGCAGCCGGAAATGTACTGCTCCATGGTGATGGTAGCCCTGGGGCGGAACTCGTTTAAGATATATTGAAAATAGGGGAAATTTACGGTGGCTTCACTCTGGACCACGGTATCATCGTGATCCAGCACCAGACAGGGATAACGTAACATAGTCAAAACCTCCGGGTATCCATCAGAAAAGGGACACAGTCACAGTGTTGTGGGGATTTGGGGTCATAGTAGAGAATAATGTTCTCGCCCACCTGGGGGCAACGATACTGACAGGATACCCAACGCTTTCCCGTGTAGGCAGTGCCGTCTACGGAATAGGTAAATGTGATATAGTGGGAAAAACGGGTGTTGCTTTCGTTGGGATACAGCCGCACCGGTTTTTTGATGACATACAGGTAAGATCGGCGCACAGAGGTAACGGTTCCGGTGACGGAACAGCCCTGGTCAGCGATTTTACGGTTGGAAATGCCGAAAAGAGAAAACAAATTCACACAAATCCCTCCTTTTGCTTTATTATACCATAGCTTTCCAACTGCCGCAACGGAAAAAATCCTTGCTATATACGAACAATTGTGCTATAATAAAACAAAAGTTTGGGAGGTGCGGGAATATGGAGCAGCGGATACAGCCGGTGGATGTGATATCCATGTGCAGCGCCTCCGGGGAGATCCGGCCATTGCGGCTGCGGATGGAGGATGAAGACCATCAGCTGCTCCGGGTGGATATTGACGAGATCCTCAGCTGCAAGGAAGTGCAGTTCGTGGGAATCGAAGCAAAAATCTTCCTGTGCCGGGCTATGGTGCAGGGGAAACAGTGGCTCTTTGAGCTGCGTTACACCATCCGTACCCACTCTTGGTGTCTGCTGCGGAGGGTATACTGATGACAAATCGTGTGATTTTTCATGTGGATGCCAATTCTGCATTTTTAAGCTGGAGTGCCGCCTATCGGGTGAAGGTGCTGGGGGAGAAACAGGATCTGCGGGAAATTCCCTCCGTGGTGGCGGGGGATAAGGCCTCCCGGCACAGTATCATTCTGGCAAAATCCACCCCGGCGAAAAAATATGGCATCCAAACCGGGGAACCCCTGTTTCAGGCCATGGAGAAATGCCCTGATCTGGTGGTGATCCCGCCGGATTATGAATTGTATGTCCGGGCATCCCGGAGTTTCGTGGAACTACTGGGGCAGTTCAGCCCGGTGGTGGAGCAGTATTCCATCGATGAAGCCTGGGTGGATATGACGGGCACCGAACGGCTCTGGGGTTCTCCCCGGCTGGCAGCGGAACGAATGCGGTTGCGGATTTATGAAGAACTGGGATTTACCGTGAATGTGGGCATTTCCTCCAACAAATTGCTGGCAAAAATGGCGGGGGATTTTGAAAAGCCCAACAAGGTTCACACCCTGTTTCCGGAGGAAATGCCGGAAAAATTCTGGCCCCTGCCGGTACGGGATCTCTTTTTGGTGGGGGCGGCCACGGAGCGGAAACTAAAGCAGATGGGGCTGTCCACCATTGGGGATCTGGCCCATGCGGACGGTGCTTTGTTGCGCAGGCGGCTGGGGAAGCATGGGGAGACCATCTGGCATTTTGCCAATGGCCGCAATGCCGATGCCGTGGCACCGGAACCGGCAGAAAACAAGGGCTATGGCAACTCCGTCACCACGGCTCAGGATGTGACCAGCATCCCGGCGGCCAATGCGGTGCTGCTAAGTCTGTGCGAAACCGTGGCGGCCCGGATGCGGCGGGACGGGAAATGGGGCAACTGTGTCAGCATTCACCTGCGCACCAACGAATTTAAGCATTTTTCCCACCAGAAGATGTTGCTGGGTGCCACCAATATCACCATGGAACTGTACCGGGCGGCCTGTGAACTGTTTGCGGAAAGCTGGGATCGGGTCACCCCTCTGCGGCAACTGGGGGTACAGGTGACCCGACTCAGTGACGAGCCTTACCAGCAATACGACCTGTTTTCCGGCCTGAGCCCGGAGCAGTTTGAAAAGAAACTGCGGCTGGACGAAACGGTGGATGCCCTCCGGGACAAATTCGGGGAAGACATTCTGTGCCGGGGAAAATTCGCCAACACTTCGGAAAATCACATGGCAGGCGGCCTCCACAAAGCCCGGCGTACCGGTATCACAAAGCCGATTCCCAAGGAATTTTGAGTGGAAAAATCAAAGCAAATGGGTTACAATAGGGAAAAACGCCGGGGAGGAAGGCATATGAACATCGTTACCTTTTATAACTGTGACCCTAAGGATGCCCCCAAAACCACCATGCCCGCCCACCTGGGGGCCAATGCCCTCATCACCTGCCGGGGAAAGCTTCTGCTGGAGCGCCGCCGGGATTCGGACACCTGGGGACTGGTAGGGGGCGGCTGCAAAAAATGGGAGACCGGCCGCCAGGCAATTGCCCGGGAGGTCTATGAAGAACTGGGGCTTCGGATCCCACAGGAGAGATTCACCAAGCTGGCAGTTTACGACAATCCCGGCCGGATCGCCGCCTACCGGGATGGCAGCATTTGGCGGATGGTCATTGTGCTCTATGGGCTGGAACTGCCGGAGGAACCGGTGTTGCGGCTCAGCAGCGAATCCAAAGAAGCTCGGTTTTTCACCCGGGAGGAAGCAAAGCACTTGCAGATCCCGGTGACCCATGCAGATATCGTCTGGGAATGGTTTACGGAAAAAGAAGCACAGTGCTGAAAAACGAATCGTATAATTGTTAAAAAATATACAATTTTTCGTTTTATACTTGTATATTCCCAAAAACTGTGATATTATAAGCACCGACGGCGCAGTATCCTAGTCGGAGTGACCATTTTCCAGGAAGGGCCTAAAAATCCTTTGAAGGGCACATCGATGAAGTCCCTGGTGTCTGCTTGTTACGCCCAGTTTCGGGTGGATGCTGGGGGTTAAGGATCCCGGGCGCGCGCCAATGGCATGGCGCATACGACCCGGCTTCCGTGGAGACCTGAAGCTTGTGCGACGACGGTGTAAGCCCCACGTTTTGCGGGGTCCGATCGCGTACGACTCAGGTATGAACCTGCAATGCAGTGCGCAGAA
>CAYXUI010000085.1:0-5376 GCA_964468195.1 uncultured Oscillospiraceae bacterium
CGTTGTAGGAGTACTCCATCTTCTTGCGCTCAATGTAAGCGGTGGGGAACTTGGCGGAAGGGTTCAGGGAAGTTTCGGTCACGCCGCCGGTGATGACGTTGCGCATCTTCACACGAACGAAGGCTGCGCCCTTACCGGGCTTAACGTGCTGGAACTCGATGACCTGCATAACCTTGCCGTCCATCTCAAAAGTGATACCATTGCGAATATCGCCTGCAGAAATCATTTCTTTATCCTCCTAAGAATGCCGCCCTTTTGGGAAGGCGTTTATTTTAGCACAGTATTAGCTCATATATTTTACCGCAAATGGCGGCAGAATGCAAGGGGGAAATGCAAAAAACTTACACAATAATCAGGTTCTTGGGGCTGCCGGTAATGTCAATTGCGCCATTTTCGGTGATAATGGTCACATCCTCAATGCGGACACCGAATTTCCCGGGCAGATAAATGCCGGGTTCGGCGGAGCAGACGGCGCCGGCAGGCATGGGCTCGGCATTGCTGGGGCTGGGATTGGGGGCTTCGTGGATTTCCAGACCCAGAGAGTGGCCATAGCCATGGCCAAAGTATTCGCCGTAACCGGCATCGGCAATGATCTTCCGGGCGGTGCCGTCGATATCCTTGCCGGGCACACCGGCCTTGGTGACGGCAATGGCAGCCAACTGGGCTTCCAGAACGGTGTTGTAGACCTTCTCCATCTCTTCGGTGACAAAGCCCACGGCCACGGTGCGGGTCATATCGGAGCAGTAGCCCTGATAGGAAGCGCCGAAGTCCATGGTCACGAAGTCACCGGGCTGGATGACACGTTCCCCGGCTACGCCGTGGGGCAGACTGGTGTTGGGGCCGGAGACCACGATGGGATCAAAGGCCAGCCCCGTGCCGCCGTTGCGGTACATGCAGTAGATCAGTTCTGCCTGCAATTCCAGTTCGGTCATGCCAGGCTTGATCCGGGTGAGCACATCGGAGAAGGCCTTGTCGGTAATGGACTGGGCCTTGCGCATCAGCTCCAGCTCCCAATCTTCCTTGGTGCCGCGGAAGGAGTTGATCTGCTTGTTGAAGGGAACCAGCTTGGCGTTCAGGTTCTTTTCGTAGCCCATCAGCTCACCGGCGGTAAGGTAAGCTTCCTCAAAGCCCAGGGTGTGAATGCCAAAGTCGGCAATGGCATCGTTCAGCCGCTTATTGTAACCAGCGGACTGGTTCACGGGGAGAACCTCAAAGTATTTCAGGTTCTTCTCAGCGGATTCGATGTAGCGGCTGTCAGTAAAGTAGCGGCAGCCGGCTTTGCTGACGATGGCAACACCTTCGGCAATGTCAAATTCTGCGCCGTAATGGCGGCTGTAGCGGGAGGTCAGAAGCAGACCATCCACATCCTCGTTCAGCAGGGTCAGGTACTTTTCCATGTTTGTCATAATGTGATTCTCCTTTTTCGTGCAATAAAAATGAAAGGCAACTCCAGCACATGCCGGGCTTTCAGCCAGAAGGTATGATTGTGGATGGCTTCCACCAGAATAGAGGTGACCCCGGCGCAATTGGCACCCAGAGTGTCGGTGTAGATCTGGTCGCCCACCAGGGCAGCGTTGGCTGCCGGGATCTGATACCGGACAAGGCATTCTTTGATCCCTTTTGAGAAGGGCTTTTTGGCGTGGGTGATGACGTCTAAGGCGCGTTCCCGGCAGAATTTGGGGACCCGGTCATTGTGGCTGTTGGATACGATGCACAGCTGGATATCCGGCAGAGCATTCATTTCTTCCAGCCAGCGCTCCATTTCCGCTGTGGGTACGGTGGTGGTGTAGGGAACGATGGTATTGTCAAAATCCAGCATCAGCAGTTGGATGTTCCGGCTGCGCAGAAGCTGGGGGGTGATATCCGTCAGTGCCCTGGCACGGATCTTGGGCAGTAGGGAAAAGGGCATAGTTTCCTCCGTTGATTCATAGGATAGGGTGACCTGATATTCTTACTGGGATTATACCATGAAAAGGAGCATTTGTCCATGGCGATTCCTTTTTATCTTGCCATGACGGCGGCGGAAAAGGAAAATGCGGAAGCTCTCCCGGCCTGCTGCGGCTGGATGGCCTGCCACTTTTCCCTCAGTTCCCGGGGGCTGACCAACCTGCCGGTGACCCTTCCATCGGGGACGCTGCTGATGCTGGATGATGCCAATCCCGTCTCCGGTCACGACCCTGCGTTGGTTGCAGAGCAACTCAGGGAAGTGGCAGAGCGGTTTTCCTGTGCCGGGATCCTGCTGGATTTTCAGCGACCGGTAACAGCAGAAGGGGTCCATATGGTGCAAGGCATTGTGGAAGCGTTGCCGGGGCAGGTGGTGATCTCTGCTCCATACGGCGGGAAACCGGGATGCCCGGTGTGCCTGCCGCCGGTGCCCTGCTCGGTGCCGTTACTGGAATATCTGGCGTCCTGGGAAAGCCGACAGATTTGGCTGGAAGGGGCATTAACGGTAGAACGATGGGAAATCACCCGGGAAGGGGCAAAAAGACGGGAAGTCAGGGGAGAAATACCACCACAGCAAGGATTCCGGGATGCGCAACTGCACTGCCATTATGCAGTGAATCCGGATGAAGACTGCCTGTATGTTACCCTTTGGCGAGACAGGGAAGATCTGAAAACGCTATGGGAAGAAGCGGAAGGTTGCGGTATAAAGGCCTTGGTGGGCCTGTGGCAGGAGTTGGGGAATTTTCTGTAAATGCAAAGTATGTCATCCCGACCAAGCGAAGCGCGTGGAGGGATCTACGCATTTACCAACTGCTATGCAGTCCGTTCGTGCGAAGATCCCTCCACGCGCTTCGCTTGGTCGGGATGATACTGTTTTTACCTTGTGCGGATTCAATGGATGCTTTAAAATCCATCCCCGAAGGGGATACCAAAACTGTCCACTATCCACTGTCAACTGTCAATTTTCTTATGCCAAATGCAGAATATTCAACAAGATCACCCAGGACAGACCGTAATAGGTCACCACGGCCACCAAATCGTTGACGGTGGTGATGAGGGGGCCGGAGGCCACGGCGGGGTCGATGCCCAGCTTCTGAAAGAAAATGGGAATCAGAGTGCCGGACAGGGAGGAGATCACCATAGCCAGCAGCATGGCAACGCCAAGGCAACCGGAGACGGAAAAGGCAAACAAAGGTTCATTTCCCACCAGACACAGGTACAGCCCAATGACGGTGAAGGACAGGATCCCCAGAATGCCGCCGTTCAGCACTCCTACCTGGACCTCCTTCCAGACCAGCGCAGCTTTTTCATGCCGGCGGATCTGCTTGTCCATCAGCACCCGGATGGCCACGGCCAGAGACTGGGTGCCTACGTTGCCCGCCATGTCCAGAATCAATGACTGGAAGCAGAGAATCACAGGCAGTTGGGCCACAATGGACTCAAACAGTCCCACGGTGGCGGAGACCCCAAGACCCAGCACCAGCAGAATACACAGCCAGGGAAGACGCTTTTTCACGCTCTGTCCGATGGATTCTGCCAGATCTTCTTCCGAGGAAAGACCTGCCAGTTTGGCATAATCTTCCCCCAGTTCATCATCCAGGATCTCCACAAAATCCCGGGCGGTGACCACACCCAAGAGCCGGTTTTCTTCATCCAACACGGGAATGGCACTTTCTTTATAATGGGTCAGATAGGAAATGCAGTCTTCAATGGCAGAGCGTGCATACAGATAGGGGTAAGAAACGATGGTGATGTCGGAAAGGGGTGTGCCCTCCCGGGCCAGGATCAGATCTTTCAAATCAATGGCACCGCAGAAAGTCTGGCGGCTGTCCACCAGATAGAGGGTGGAAATATTATCGTTTTCCGCTGCCTGCCGGATCAGCTCTGACATGGCTTCTTTCACGGTGGCGTGGTCAGAAATGGCGATGTAGTTGGTGGTCATGCGACTGCCGATCTCCTCTTCGTCAAAGGAGCGGATCAGGCGGATATCTGCACAGGTTTCCGCATCCAGCAGATCCAGCAGGGCGGTGCGCTCCTCTTTGGGAAGGGTGTGGAGCATTTCCGCAGCGGCGGAAGATTCCATACAGGAAAGTACGGAAACTTTTTGGCTGATCCGCAGCTGTTGCAGGTAAGTGGCACCATCTTCTACGCATTCCAGCACCCTGGCCAGATCTTCCGCCGGGAGAATGTGCATCAGTTTTTGCTGTTCCTCCCGGGTAAGCAGAGGGAGGGTCAGGGCAATGTCCTGCTCGTGGTAGGTGCAGATGGCCTCCTGCATGGCTTTGGGGGCCAGATTGCTGCGGATGGTGGCGAGAATTTCGCCGGAGAAATCCGGATGGTTGAAGATTACGTTTTTGTTCATGGGTATGCCTCCTTTACACATTTCGGGTAGGGGCAGGCGGGAAAAAGGGCATAAAAATACCACTATCGGCTGAAATCTTCTCCCGCACTGACCAGGGGTGTGGGGAGTTGCATCCAAACAGATAATGGTTTCTTATATAGAGGTGGCTGAAAAATGCGCAACATCAGAACACGGACAACTTCTGACCGTGTATATTTCGTCCATATAAGAAAACCGGGAATGTCTGTCTGAAACTACAACTGCCGCTGTCCATATTCGTCACCTCACTTGTTGTTGATTTACGGAGCCAGTATACCGCCGATGGAAGCAAATGGCAACCTTTTTGAGGAAAAGTTCATAAAAATGTTACGAAAGCAACAGGGAGCAGGCGCACATGGCGCCTGCTCCCTGTTGCATAAGGAGGTATTTCCACCGGGTCATTTGCCCCGGAATTTGGATTGCAGTTCCAGATTCTGGACGATTTCTTTCAGGTGCTCGCTAAGGGGATGCTCTGAACGGAAGGGGGCAAAGAAATGGTACTTCTGAGCAGTGCGCTCCTGAACATTCTGGATGTGATCCTTGATGCTTTCGAATACCAGCACCACCCGGTTTTCTTCTGCGAAGGCTTTCAGCTTGACGATAAGCTGAGCAGAATGTGCTACGTCGATGATAAACACGCCGAAGAACATGCCGATGAAGAAAGAAAATGCCAGATTCCGGGACAGCCATGCCAGCCCTTCCAGAATGTGGGGATGAATGAGAAAATAATACAGGGCGCTCAGAACCGCCCAGGCCAGGGAGAACAGCGGGCAGATGATACCCTGAATATTGCCCCAGAGGTCAGAGTAGTCCCACAACCGGACTTTCAGAAATTTCAGGCAGAACAGACCGGCCAGGTACTCGATCAGAGTCATGCCAAGGGCCATGGCGGCAAAGAGCATGGCCTTATTCCAGAAGGGACTGCCAAGTAACGGGTAAGTTTCCAACTGTGCCAGCAGATACAGCCCGCACAGGCCGAAGCCATAAATGGGCAGATAGGGCCCGGTACAGAATCCGGGATTGACCCATTTTCGGTTCCGGCGGCTGAGATT
>CAYXUI010000086.1:0-5019 GCA_964468195.1 uncultured Oscillospiraceae bacterium
TTCTCAGATAAAATCATTTGTCAATGACGGGAGAAACTGGTATGTCGTGCGTATCGGATTTATAATGCAAATTCTGGCAATTTAAGCCTTATCCCTCCCGCATCCCTCCGAGTGCCAGAAATTCTCGAAAAAGGGATATAAATATCCGTGCGAAAGGGTTTTGGGGAAACTAAACTTTTCTGCGCGCAAAAGCAACTATTTTTCTATAAATCAAGAAAATTGAGTGTCTTTCGCCATTTGGAAAACTACAATTGGTTCTGCTGCTTTCCGCTGTATTCCCAACTATCCGCCGCCCTCAAAATCCACCGCTGGCGACAGCGTACCGGTTCGAGTCCGGTCACCGGCACTGAAGCAAAAGGATCCGAACCCGTTTTCCCCTGTGGGAGACGGGTTCGGATCCTTTATTTCTTTTGAAAACCGAAAGGATCCCGCTTTCAAAATGGCATGGTAACGCACCGGAATGTAAACCCGTTACAGCTTCCATCCGGTTTCCCGCGACTCACCAGCCGGCAAGGATCTTTACGATCTCCTCTTCATAGTTTTCGTTGAATTCCTCGCTGCGGCCGGCAGTGCGCACATTGGTGTCCGCTCCCCGCTCCGGTTCCGGAAATTCCCAGATGTGATAACTCAGGCCACTGCGGATAAAGCTGATGCTGCCACAGTCATTTTCTTCCCAATACTGATAGCTTACGCCCTTTTGCCGCAGCATGTTCTGAACTTTTTCCAGGCGCATACCCATTCCCCCATTTCCCAAACAAATCCGTTTGTGTGTTATCCCTATCCTATCACACTTTTTTATTTCCGTCCACCGCAAAAAAGCACCCGGCCTGCAAGCCGGGTGCTTTCATGTACAACAAATCAGGGCTGGAAGAAGAAGTAATGTCCGCCGATACTGCCCCAGGTATCATCATTGACGATGTAGTTGGCGAACTTCACCACATCCATAGGCAGGACATAGGGACCGTTCAGGGCCCGCTCAATGGCCTCATACTGGGCCTGTCCGGGTTCCGCATCATCCAGATAGAGAACGGAGCAGAACTGCCCCTCCGCATAGATGACACCGCTGAGGGTATTGGGGAAGCGATCCGACACCAGTCGGTTCAGAACGACTTCCGCCACGGCCTGCTGGCCTCTGGCGCTTTCGCCCCGGGCTTCCACCCAGACCACCCGGGCCAGAAGCTGGATCTCTTCCCAGGTCAGCTTCACCTCCGGGTACCGGCAGGGCACTTCCAGCCGTTCCTCCACATACAGCTGTGGATCTTCCGGCATGGCATCGGGATCATAGATCCAGGCACCACTGTAACCGCAGAGGATATCTCCCGGTGCAAACCCATTGGCAAAGCCGTTTTGCAAAAGCCAGTAGTCATAGTTGGGCCCATAGGGGTCATTGACCAGGATCTTCCCATCCTCCGTCATGCCGGTGAGGACGATGAAATGCTGGGATTCGGTAAAACTGGAATCGCTTTCCATCAGGGCGATGGCGATCTTCCCATCCTGCAGGGCCGCCAGAGTCTCATGCCAGTTTTCTGCCTTGTGATAAGGGAGCTCCATCGCATCCGAGCCGTATTCCAGCCGTTTGATATTATTTTCCGCCTTACCCCCGAAATACTTAGCCAGCGTATCCGGTGTGTAGTCGTAGCCGGTGAGATAGCTGGCCACCATAGCCAGGCAGGTCACGCCGCAACCGTTGTTGGCAACGGTACCGACACCATACAAGGTATTGGGATAGTCCGTTTGCAGATACAGCGGCACATCATGGCGCAGACTGTTTTTTTCCTCCGGCTGTGTTTCCGCAGGGGTCGTCTCTTCCGGCTCGGCAGATGCAGGTTCTGTTGCATCGGGCTCAGTTTCTTCCGGAAGGGAGTCCATATTCTCTTGTGCAACCTCCGCCGTTTCCACGGGCAGCGTCACCTCTGTAGCCTCTGCATCTTCCGCAGCCCAAGTCACCAGCGACAAAGGTTGCAGCAGCACCAGAAGGGCCAGCAGCATACACAAAAACTTCTTCAAAACATACTCCTTTCCGGAGTTACCCGCAGGATCCTCCGGTATTCGGTGTGGGATCATTGGACAGAAATCACCGCCTGTTTGGCGGGGCATAAGTAATTACTTACATCATACTCCAAAACGGTCTCACCGTCAAGAAAAATTTTCTTTTCGTTGAAAAAACCGTCAGCAATCTGCGTTTTTCCGGTCACAGTTCCGGTCTTTTCCGGAGCAATGGGCACAATCGCCGCAGCAGGCGCTGTTTTTCCCCTTTTTCACCGCCAGCAGGAATGCCCCCGCCAGAAAAATCAGAAGAAGGATACTTTGCAGATTCATTACACAAACCCCAACAGAAGGCCCACGCAACGCACCGCCAGGGCAACCAACCAGGCAATACCGCACTGAAGCAGTGCCGTGCCCCAGGCCGCTTTGGAAGACCCCATTTCCCGGCGCACCGTGGCAATGGCTGCCACGCAGGGGGTGTACAACAGGGTGAACACCAGATAGGTCGTCGCCGTCAGGGGCGTAAACATGATGGTGATCCGGCTGGCATCACCGCCTAAGAGCAGCGTCAGGGTGGACACTACGCTTTCCTTGGCGGTAAAGCCGGTGATGAGGGCAGTGGAAGCCCGCCAGTCCCCGAAGCCCAGGGGCTTAAAAATCGGTGCGATCAAGCTGCCCAGCCGGGCCAGCAGGCTTTCTTCCGGATTGGCTGCCACATTCAGCCGGATATCAAAGGTTTGCAGCACCCAGATGATGACGGAAGCGGCAAAGATGATGGTAAAAGCCTTCTGGATAAAGCCCTTGGCCTTTTCCCAGATCAGCTGTCCCACACTCTTGGCGCTGGGAAGCCGGTAGTTGGGCAGCTCCATGACGAAGGGCACTGGTGAGCCGGTGAAGCTGGTGTGATTCAAAATCACCGCATAGCCAATGCCACAGAGGATGCCGAACAGGTACAGCCCGATCATGGCTACCGGCTGTAAGTACCGAGGGAAGAAGGCCGCCACCATCATGGAATAAATGGGCAGCTTGGCAGAGCAGCTCATAAAAGGGGTCAGCAAAATGGTCATTTTCCGGTCCCGCTCGCTGGACAGCGTCCGGGTCGCCATGATGGCAGGAACAGAACAGCCGAAACCAATAAGCATGGGCACAAAGCTTCTGCCGGAAAGTCCAAGCTTGCGCAGGGGCCGGTCCATAATGAAGGCCACCCGGGCCATATAGCCTGTATCCTCCAGAATGGACAGGAAGAAGAACAGCGTCACAATGGTGGGCAGGAAGGACAGCACACTGCCCACACCGGCGCAGACACCATTGACCACCAGATCATGGACAACGGGGTTGATATTCCACAGCGTCAGCGCAAGGTCGATGCCGTCAATGACCCAGTTGACACCAACTTCCATCCAGTCGGACAAGGTGCCGCCGATGACCGAGAACGTCAGCACAAACACCAGGGCCATGATGCCCACGAAACAGGGAATGGCGGTATATTTGCCTGTCAGGATCTCATCCATTTTCATACTGCGCTTATGCTCTTTGCTTTCATGGGGCCGGACAACAGTCTTGCGGCAAAGAGTCTCCAAAAATTGGAAGCGCATATTGGCCATGGCGGCTTCCCGGTCCAGGCCGGTCTCCCGCTCCATAATGGATACGAGATGGAGGAAGGCTTCTTCCTTCTCCCCCTGTAAGGTCAGCTTCTCCCGGATGAGCCGGTCATTTTCCACCAGCTTGGTGGTGGCGAACCGCACAGGAAGTCTGGCCTGTCGAATTTCGGAATCCAGCAGCATAGCGGCAGCGTGGATGCAGCGGTGGACGGCGCCTACCGGGTCTCCCGGCTCGTCACTTTCCACACAGAAATCCACCCGCTGGGGCTTGATGCCCTGCCGGGCCACATACAGGGCATGGTCGATGAGTTCGTCAATGCCCTCGTTCTTGGCGGCGGAAATGGGCACCACGGGAATGCCCAGAATCTCTTCCAGCTCGTTGATCCGGACGGAGCCGCCGTTGTCCCGGACTTCGTCCATCATGTTCAGGGCCAGCACCATGGGAATTTCCAATTCCATCAGCTGCATGGTCAAATAGAGATTCCGCTCGATGTTGGTGGCATCCACAATGTTGATGATGCCACTGGGATGATCCTGCATGAGAAAATCCCGGGTCACGATCTCCTCGTTGGAGTAAGGGGACAAAGAATAAATACCCGGCAGATCCGTCACCGTGGCTTCCGGATGGTTGCGGATGGTGCCGTCCTTCCGGTCCACAGTCACGCCGGGGAAATTGCCCACATGCTGGTTGGCACCAGTAAGCTGATTAAACAGGGTCGTCTTGCCGCAGTTCTGGTTGCCCGCCAGGGCGAAGGTCAGATTTCCCGTCACCGCCGGTTCTTCTTTTCCCCGGTTTTCTCCCACGCCGGGGTGGGCGATGGGCTGGATGCGAATTTCCGGCCGGGGGTAAAACTGCTCGTCGGTATGCACATCCCGGATCCCGATTTGCCTTGCTTCTTCCAGCCGCAGTGTCAGCTCATAGCCCCGGAGGGCGATTTGAATGGGATCTCCCATGGGCGCCACTTTTTGCAGCATGACCTCCGTCTGGGGTGTCAGGCCCATATCCAGCAGGTGGTGGCGCAACTCGCCACTGCCACCAACATGGGTAATAAAAGCGGACTGCCCCGGTCGCAGAGAGTCCATTGTCATAGTATGTCACCTCGTAATTTGGGCAAACATTGCCCTTGTCGGATTCTGCTGTCATTATAGCACCCATTCTCTTCCGTGACAATAGGAATATACGGAATCAACATAATGAGGCTTCATAGGGCGGGGGCACGCCCCCGCCGCCCCGCTGATTTGTGTAATTTACCAATAATGTCGTAGGGGCAACCATTGGTCGCCCCTACCTTATGTAAATGGAGGCTTTGCAGTCTGTGGCCGCAAACGGCGAAGGCATGCCTCCGCCCTACGAAGTCATCTCAGCTCTTGATTCACATTGATAGTTGCACCCCCTCGCTGGCAAAATCGTGGTATAAATCTTCCCCGGGTG
>CAYXUI010000087.1:0-4968 GCA_964468195.1 uncultured Oscillospiraceae bacterium
CAAAAAAGAAAGATGGGTGGTTACATGTACAAACAGTGCTATACAGACCAGTCTGCCCGCAGGCAGAGAGAATTGGAACTGGGGTTGTTGCGCATGATGGGGCGCAAACGGTTTTAAGAGATCACGGTAATCGAACTGTGTCAGGAATTGGCGGTTCCACGGAAAGCGTTTTATCGCTATTTTGACAGTAAGGAAGATGCCCTATACGCTCTGTTGGATCATAGCATTATGGATATTGAAAGCCGATACTTGATGCTGTTCCATGGTGAGCCAATGGATGACCCTTTAAAAAACGTAGAAAATTTGTTGCTGAGCTGGAAAGAAAAGCGAGAACTGATCGATGCACTTGGGCGCAATCATATGATCTCTGTTTTGATCGAGCGGGCAGTCTTGTATACAACGGATATTGATGCCTTTCCGGTGTTCATGCTGGGAGCAGATGCAGAAAGTATAAAGTATGGTCGAACGTTTGTAAGTGCCGGAATGCTGGCTATGTTGTACCAGTGGCATTGTGAAAACTACGCCACCAGTGTGGCAGATATGGCAAAACTTTCTCTGCGCCTGTTCCGGGACCCCATGTTTGCGGCTAAATATTGACACAAAAATTCCCCCACGCACCTTTCAGAGTGTGTGGGGGAATCGTTCGTTATGGAGAATCAGGAAGACTTGGGCACGTTGCCACGGGTGGTCAGATCCAGAACGGAATTGGGGTTGAACAGGTTCAAATCCGTAAACTGGCTGGGATAGTGGACCATGTTCTCGCCGGTGACCATCAGACGGTTCTGCCGGACGTAGGTGGTGTTCACCTCGGCGGAAGGCGTGGAGCCGTGACTGATGAAGTAGCGGAAGCCACTCTGGTACATGACGTTGAAGGCCTGGCTGTTAAAGTCGGTAATGTTGCTCAGCCGGGCGAAGACGAAGGTATCCACTGCGCCGATGACATTGGTCACTTCCGTGGTCCAGGAGGTCAGGTTGGCAGAAATCTGGGCAACGGAGTACTTGGCGTAAGTATCGTTGCTGTAGGTGTAGCAGGCCAGGGTGTAGCCCTTCTCCCGGAGGGCGTTGGCGATCTGCTGGGCGCCGGCGACCTGGGTATCATAGTAATCCTGCCCCTTGGAGCTGATGTAAGTGGTGTTGCAGCGGTAACCGAAAACACCCTGACTGCCGGTGAAGGCGATGGTGGCCCGGGCACCCTGATAGCAGAAGTCGGGATGCTGGGAAATGAAATCTTCCAGAATGGGAATCAGGTCATAGTTGCCCACATTGGTCTGACCCTGAGAGTCGATGTACTCGGCCTTGATGTTGCCGCTGGCATCCACCACCAGCTTGTTGGCGAAGCCGTCGCCCTTGGAGTCAGCCAGACCATCTCCGTCGCCGTCCACCATGTACTCAAAGTAGTTGACCATGGTTTCGGTGATCATCACAGGCTTCTTGCCCTCGGGGAGCTTGATGGGAACCACTTCAAACTTCTCGGTGCCTTCCAGCGTGGTGGAGGAACCGACGAAGCTGTCGAAGTCCACCAGAACATAGTTGTTGTTGTACAGCTCGTTGAGGATCTTGGAGAATTCGTCACAGGTGACGAAGTTTTTGTTGTAGCTGCCGCCCAGATCTTTGTTCTGAAGAGCCTTTGCCATATCGACCACCAGCACATGGAAGCTCAGGTTGGGGATCAGGGAAGGTTCCTTGTGCTCCACCAGCTGATTCATGGTAGTGTTGTACTCTGCGACTTTTACGCCGATGTCGGGGTAAGCAGTCAGATCGCCACCGTTGATGCTGTTGAGCAGGTCAATAGCACCCTGATAGTCGTAACCCGTGGCCAGTTTTTCCGCTTGGGCAACCAGCCGGTCGATCTGCTGCTGTTCCTGCTCCGCCTGGCTGATGGAAGCATCCAGCTGATTCTTCTTGGTCTCGTCCTCGATCTGCTTCAGGGCGATGGTGTTGGACAGAGAGCCGATAACGAAGGACAGCACCAGGATCAGGCACAGGCAGGCGATGATGGGGGGCAGATAATATTCCTTGAACAGCTGCCGCTTGCTCTTGCGCCGGCGACGGGGTTTGGAAGGATCGGCCTGATTGTCCTGCAACTCCTTGTTCAGCACCGGGGCAAAGTAAATGTCAAAGAATTTACTCAGGAATCTGGGCATATGAAGCTTGGGAAGGGTGATCTTGGGCTTGCGCTTACGGGGGGGATCCTCTTCCTCGTAGTCCTCGTCTTCGGAAGGATCGTATTCTTCTTCGTATCCTTCCTCATAAGTTTCTTCCTGCTCATCCTGAGCATATTCCAGTTCGTCTCGCATGTCGGTCTCCTCGGTATCTGTTTCTTCCGGGAGGTATTCCTCTTCTTCGGAATACGCTTCATATTCCTCCGGAAGTTCCTCCTCCGCTTCATCGGGACCGGGCTCGGCAGAATCGGATTCCGCCTCTTCCGCTTCTTCCGCATCCTCCCAGTCCTCTTCTTCCTCCTCTTCCTCTTCGGACAGGTTCAGGAAATCCTCCATATCCAGATCTTCATCCAGGTCGAAGTTCCCGTCCTGAGGGCGCAGCCCCAGCTCCGCATCGGAGAAGGAATTCAAATCGATGTCTTTATCATAGCCTTCTTCCCCCAGAAATGCTTTGGGATCGAAGTTATCTTCTTCTTCAAAATCGAAATCAATGTCGAAATCGTTTTTTGCCATGGATACATCCCTACCTTTTAGATGGTATAGTCAATAGTATTCTACCATTGCCCTTGGAAAAAAGCAAGAAGATTTGCCCCCCGGCGGAAAAAAACCATCTTAAGATTTTTCTAAGATTTTCCAGAGGAGAAACTCTACAGGTCGTGGGCATGGTCATAGGCTTTCTGGATCTCCTCCGGAAGCCGGTCCGGGAGCAGAGAGCGCACCGTTTCGTCAGTACCGTCGGCAATGGTCTGTTCATAGAACCAGCATTTGAAGCGCAGCATGTCCAGCACCTTATTCAGATGGTCGATCTCCGCTTCCACGGTTTCCTTTTGCCGGACAAGCAATTCTCTGCGCTGGGCAAAGGTGCTGACGCCCTGGCCGCACCAGTCGATGAACTGCTTGATATCTTTGATCTCCAGCCCGGATTTTTTCAGGCATTCAATAAGCCGCAGGGTCTCGATTTCCCGCGCGCCGAACTTCCGGATGCCGGAAGACCGCGCAATGCCGGGGAAAAGCCCCTGCTTATCATAATAACGTAAGGTGGAAATGGGAATGCCAAACATTTCCGATACCTGGCCGATGGTATACATACCTGTCCCTCGCAAATTCTTTTTGAATTTTTTGTAAAACCTATTGACCTGAAGTCAGGTTCAGGTGCTATGCTAAGTATAGCAGATTTGCTGTGGCACTGCAACAGATATTTTAAAACGCAGGAAGAAACCGATATGGCAATCAAACAAACTGCCGGTAGAGATACTTTGGGCAGCTTTGCGCCAAAGTTCGCACAGCTGAATGACGATGTGCTGTTTGGAGAGGTTTGGAGTCGGGAAGAGCAATTGTCCCTCCGGGATCGTTCTCTGGTGACAGTTACGGCACTGATGGCACAGGGATTGACGGACGCTTCGTTCCGCTTTCACCTGGAAAGCGCAAAGAAGGATGGAATCACCAGGACTGAAATTGCCGAGATCCTGACCCACGCAGCATTTTATGCCGGGTGGCCCAAGGCCTGGGCAGCCTTCCGGATGACGAAGGAAGTATGGTGTGAGGAGGATGCGTCTGCGGATGCCATGGAAAAGCACGCATCTTCCATGATCTTCCCGATTGGCGCACCCAACGATGGTTTTGCCCGGTATTTCAGCGGACAGAGTTTTCTTGCGCCTGTATCTGGGAAACAAGTCGGTATTTTTAATGTGACCTTCGAGCCGGGATGCCGGAACAACTGGCACATCCATCAAGCCCAAAACGGTGGTGGGCAGATATTGATCTGCGTAGCTGGCCGGGGCTATTATCAAGCCTGGGGCGAAGAATCGGTACAGATGCACCCGGGCGATGTGGTGAATATCCCGGCAGGTGTCAAGCACTGGCATGGTGCAGCACCGGACAGCTGGTTCTCCCATCTGGCGGTGGAAGTGCCGGGAACGGAAATATCCAATCAATGGTTGGAAGAAGTAACACAGGAAGCTTATACGCAGGTGGTTGCGCATAAAGAATAATCAGGAGGAACAATTATGGACTACATTACCTTATCCAATGGCGTGAAAATGCCCCAGTTGGGCTATGGTGTCTATCAGGTCACCAAAGATGAGTGTGAGCGCTGCGTCAGCGATGCGTTGAAGGTGGGCTACCGGCTCATTGACACCGCCCAGAGCTATTTTAATGAGGAAGAAGTGGGCAATGCCATTGCCAAAAGCGGCATACCCAGAGAAGAAATTTTCCTGACCACCAAGGTCTGGATCGAGCATTACGGTTATGAGGAAGCCAAGGCTTCCGTGCTGGAATCCATGGAGAAATTGCAGGTGGACTACCTCGACCTGTGCCTGCTGCACCAGCCCTTTGGGGATGCTTACGGCGCATACCGGGCTTTGGAAGACCTGTATGAGGAAGGGAAGATCCGTGCCATCGGCATTTCCAACTTCTATGCCGACCGGATGATTGACTTTGCTTCCTTCAACCGTATCAAGCCTATGGTCAATCAGGTGGAGATCCACCCCCACAACCAGCAGGTGGAAGCCAAACGCTGGCACGACAAGTACGGTGTCCAGATGGAAGCCTGGGCACCCTTCGGCGAAGGCCGGGGAGATATGTTCTGCCTCCCGGAGCTGAAAGCCATTGCCGAAAAGTATGGCAAAACCGTGGCACAGGTGATCCTGCGCTGGCATTTGCAGCGGGGCATCGTCATCATCCCCAAGTCCACCCATGTGGAACGGATGGAGGAAAACTTCAACGTCTTTGATTTTACCCTGGATGAAGAAGACATGGCCGCCATTGCCGCACTGGACAAAAAGAAAAGCAGTTTCTTCTTGCATAC
>CAYXUI010000088.1:0-4925 GCA_964468195.1 uncultured Oscillospiraceae bacterium
TCTTCATTTTTTCATAAGTCTCTATAAATCTATGTAACTACACCACTCAGTGGTGTAGTAAATGGTGTAGTAAACTTAAGATACTACCACCATACTTGCTGTTTATCCAACAGCAAAATCCCTGTTTTTTTTAGATTCAGGGGACTGGCGAAACTGAGAAATCTTCGCCATCTGCTCCGCTGCGTGTGCGTAGCTTGCGTGGGTGTATACATTGAGTGTAACACCAGCATCGGAATGACCCATCAGGTACTGAAGGTTCTTGATGTCCATGCCATCATTTGCATAATTCGTACAGAAAGTGTGTCGGAACACATGAGGAGTGATATGCGGCAGAGGACTATCGGGATGAAGCTTCTTATACTTCTTCATAGCCCAACGCATTTCATTTTCGATGTGAAGTGCGACCTTTGGATTGCCGTTCTTGTCCAACATGATAAATCCGCTGTAACCATCTACCATAGGCTCCGTCTTGACCTTTGGACGGCGCTCCAGCATCTTTTTCAAAGAATCATACACCGCATCAGTCATCGGCAGAAAACGGCAGCCACTGCTTGTCTTGGTTTCCTCAACATAGTATTTACCACCACGCTCACGAACCAACTGATGATCCACACGGATTCTGCGATTCTTGAAATCCAAATCCTTACGGGTTAGACCGCAGAACTCGCTAACTCTCATTCCGGTTTCCAGAAGTACCACAAACTCATCGTAGTATTTGGAGTAGGTATTATCTTCTTCGATGAAATTCATCCAAATCACCAACTGCTCCTCGGTGAGTGCGGCTCTTGGTACGGTGTCATTTACCACAACATCCGTCAGTTTGAAGATGAATGGATTCTTTCTGACAGCATCCTCATCACACGCCATCTGGAATGCAGGTTTAATAACACCTCGCACACTGGTGATGGTGCTGTAACCTCTTCCATCCTTTTGCAGTTTCGCAAACCATTGTTTGGCATCGGATACCTTGACAGTGCTAATTTTGTGATAGCCGAAATCTTCTTTCTTGACCAGATTCAAAACAAACTGGTAACCAACCTGTGTATTGTATCGCACACCTTTCTTCAAGCTGATGTACTTCTCCAACAGCTCAATTACCGTAATCTGTCCTGCTTCGTAGTCAATACCATCGTCAATCTGTTTCTGGATTTCTTTCTCTTTCTGACGCAGTTCCTGCAAAGTGGATGCGTAGACTGTCTGTCTCTTGCCACGAAAATCAGTGTACCTGTACTGATAGATCCCGTCCTTTCTTTGACTTTCTCCTGTTTTCAGGATTCGTCCTTTGCTATCTTTTCTTTTTTCGTTCAATTTCGATCTCCTTTCGTTCAAAAGGAGTCTCGATGTGACATCTACATGATACCACATCAAGACGTCTTTTTCTATGGTGAATCTACAGATATTAGATGGAAAATACCTGCTCGATGAATTTATCAAATAAGCGTTTCTTGATCAGACGCTTGTTTCCAACCCAGAGAACAAAATTACAGTTCTTGTCGTTGGTAATCTCACGTAGCTTTCCGGTTCCAATGCCGGAGTATGCTGCCGCTTCTTCTAAAGTTAAATTTTTCTTTTCCCAGATAGGAACTTCTTTCATACATTACCTCCATTTGCATCCCAAGTGGCAAAGTGGCAAGCTGTGGTATCTATTAAGCCTTTGCCACTTCACGGAAATTGCCGGTTCATGGTTCCTTACTTGAACCATATCCACCAGTCTTTTCCCTGACGCTCGCTTGCGATTTTATCTCCCATAGAATTTCTTGCCAGACGTACTGTACGCTCAGAAATTCCTCGTTCTGTTGCTTCTTTATCTGTTGGATTCCGGTGCCATTGGCATTGCGGAGCTGAAACAGATTTCCGTCCAAAAGAAGCAGCAGATCGTGACCTACGAATATAGAGCTATCCACCGTTATGCTAACGAAGATGACTGCGCCGGAACCATCCAATTTGATTTTCAAAACAGAACCGCAAAAATCCTGACATTGGCAGATGGAGATATCTGCAATACCAATGTTTTTGCAAGAACGGCGATTCGCTATATCTGGGGACTAGAGAAAGAAAAATTGCCGAAAACTATGATGGTCCCTGTTAAGCTCATGATCGCAGACGGATTGCTCTATCAGAATGGTAGTTAGGAAAGGACAAAATATAATAAAAATCGCCTATAAGGAGAATGGCTAATATTTACTCAAAAAGTGCCCGTATTCGTTAGATAAGTATGATTTAATGCTTATCTAACGAATACGGGCTACTTATAGTTGTAACCAGATCGATACATTTCTGATTACATATAGTCATTTGTGATAATTTTACCGTTGGTTTTTCATGAAAAAGGAGCAATGTCCGGTTTTTAAACCTGCATTGCTCTTTTTATTCGGTTGTGACGGAGCCTCAGAAAACAGCCACGCCCTGCCGCTGAAAATATTCCCGCTGCTCCTGTGTCATACCATCGTCGGTTATCACGGCATCCACACCATTGGGCGGGCAAATGCAGCAGGCATTTCGCTGGCCAAATTTGGTGGAGTCCACCATAGCGACCGTATAGGCCGAGCGGGCAATGGCCGTCTGCTTCAGCATACAGTCTTCCAGTCCTTCACAGCAGTAGCCGAGGGTGGGATGGAAACTGGTTACGCCCAGAAAACAAATATCGAAATTGTAAGATTGCAGTTCCACAATACTTCGGCTTCCGGAAACACTCAAGCTGTACCGGTTCAGATTCCCGCCGATCACATGGATGGCGGGCAGCTTCAAAGAGGCCATTTCTGTGGCGCAGGACAATCCGGACGTGAAAATCTGCCGGGGTTCATCCGGGATATACCGGGCCAGGAGCATGGCGGTGGAGCCGGAATCCAGAAAGACGCAGGAGCGGCCCTGCAGAAGCTCTATTGCTTTGCGGGCGATCTGACGTTTCAGTTCCTGATTGCGGACTACACGCATGGACAGGAAACCATCCGTTCCTGCGACGGTCTCAATGGATTTTGCACCACCATGGATGCGGACAATGGCCCCGGATTCATCCAAAAACTTCAAATCCGTACGAAGCGTCATTTCGGATGTTCCGGGGAACGCTTCCTTTAACTGGGAAAATGTGATTTGTCCTTCCCGATTGACTAATTCCGCAATTTTCTGTCGTCTCTGCTGCATAGGGCCACCTCCTGTTAAGATGACACCATCGTATCACAAAAACAAAATGCTTTCAATCCTTTTCTTTATCGTATCAACAATTTCAGCTACAGAAGTGACGTTGCAGGAAAAAGCACGGTCATTCTGTAGTTTTTGCCTGTGATCGTCAGTGGACGGGTCGGCCGAAGTTTTTTCACAAACTTTTGAATCGATAAAAATACATCAATAGCACCTAAGGAAACCTATGGTCATATTCCACTAAATCTCGGCAAGATATTTGGATGTTATGGAGAAATAGCCCATCAGATTGTGCAAAACAACAAAAATCTGTTGACAACCGCAAAATGTTGATTTAATATCAGAAGTGTTAAAACAACAATTTGACAAGGGGGGGCTCATTCGTGATATATACCGTGACCTTAAACCCCGCCATTGATAAAACGGTAGAGATCCCTGGCTTCACTGCCGGGAAGGTAAACCGCGTGCAAAGTATACGGATTGATGCTGGTGGAAAGGGCATTAATGTAACCAAATGCTTGGCAAATCTTGGCCAAAAAAGCATTTCTGCCATGCTTCTGGGCGGAAACAGCGGAAATACCATTCAGGAAATGCTGGCGCAGCAATCCATCTGCACCCTAGTGGTTCCTGTCACAGGAGAAACCAGAACCAATTTAAAAATTATCGATTCAACAGGTCATTCCAACACAGATATCAACGAACCTGGTCCTTTGGTGGATGCAGAGATTCTGAACCACCTTCGGGAAAAGATTGGGCAGTGCATTCATACCGGGGATACGGTCATTCTTTCCGGAAGCTTGCCCAAGGGAGCTGACGTTGCCACCTATCAGCAATGGTGTGCCTATTTCCAGAGCTTAGGGGCTCAGGTCTATCTGGACGCAGACGGCGAGGCTATGCGTCTTGGAATCCAGGCGATTCCATATCTGATAAAGCCCAATGACGAAGAATTATCCCGGCTTCTTGGCAAGCCCATGGATTCTCTGGAGGATCTACTTCAGGCGGGGCATAGCCTGCTGGATTCCGGTATTCAGGAAGTGGTCATTTCCCTGGGTGGCAAAGGCGCCCTGTTCTTGAATCAGGAAGGAAGTTATCTGGCGGAAGCGTTAACAGTACCGGTGCGTAGTACCGTTGGCGCCGGGGATTCCATGGTAGCCGCCATGGCCTATGGTAAAGAAAAAAATCTTCCCAGGCAGCAACAGATCCAGCTGGCCGTGGCCATGGGAGCTGCCAGCGTGATGTGCGATGGCACTCAGGCTCCGGAAAAAAATCTGGTGTGGGAACTGGCAAAACAGGTAGAAATTCAGGAGGTATAAAGAAAATGAAAGCGAAAGCAGTACGGTTACACGGCGCAAATGATTTGAGACTGGATGAATTTGAGCTGCCCGAAATTACGGACGACGAAATTCTGGTAAAGGTCATTTCCGACTCTGTGTGTATGTCCACCTACAAGTGTGCTATCCTGGGCACCGGCCATAAGCGGGTCCATCCCGATGTTGCCGAGCATCCCGCCATTATGGGCCACGAGTTTGCCGGTGAGATTGTTAAGGTGGGCAAAAACCATCAGGACAAGTTCAAGCCCGGTATGCGCTTTGCCCAGCAGCCCGCCCTGAACTACAAAGGAACCATGTGGAGCCCCGGATATTCCTACGAATTCTTCGGCGGCGACTGCACCTATTGTATCATCCCCGCAGAAGTTATGGAGCTAGGCTGTCTGATGGAATACACCGGAAAAGCCTTCTATGAATCCTCCCTGGCAGAGCCCATGAGCTGCTGCATCGGCGCTTTCC
>CAYXUI010000089.1:0-4898 GCA_964468195.1 uncultured Oscillospiraceae bacterium
TCCTGCTGGTGGACGCTGCCGAGGGCCCCATGCCCCAGACCCGCTTCGTGCTGCAAAAGGCTCTGGAACTGGGCCACAAGGTCATCGTGGCTGTGAACAAGATCGATAAGCCCGATGCCCGGATCCAGGAAGTCATGGACGAAGTCCTGGAACTGCTGCTGGATCTGGATGCCACCGACGAGCAGTTCAACTCCCCCACCGTCTTCTGCTCCGGCCGTCAGGGTACTGCTTCCTACAGCCCCGATGTGGTGGGCGAAGATTTGAAGCCCCTGTTTGAGACCATTGTCAATTATATTGATGCTCCCCAGGGCGAGGAAGATGCTCCCCTGCAGCTGTTGGTTTCCTCCATCGACTACAATGAATATGTGGGCCGTATCGCTGTGGGCCGTGTGGAGCGGGGCTCCATCAAGGTCAATCAGGAAGTCACCATCTGCGACTACCATGACCCCGACATCAAGCAGAAGGGCAAAGTCGTTGCTCTGTACGAGTTCGACGGCTTGGGCAAGAACCCCATTCAGGAGGCCAAGGCTGGTGAGATCGTGGCTTTGTCCGGTATGGCAGATATTACCATTGGCCGTACTCTGTGCGCTCCCGAGTGTGTGGAGGCACTGCCCTTCGTGAAGATTTCCGATCCCACCATCGAAATGACCTTTGCCGTCAACGATTCCCCCTTCGCCGGTAAGGAAGGCAAGTATGTCACTTCCCGGAACCTGCGGGATCGTCTGGAAAAGGAACTGCTGAAGGATGTGTCCCTGCATGTTACCGAGCAGGACAACACCGATGCCTTCAATGTGGCAGGCCGTGGCGAAATGCACCTGTCCATCCTTATGGAGACCATGCGCCGGGAAGGCTATGAGTTCTCCGTGTCTACCCCCCGTGTGCTGACCAAGGTCATCGACGGAAAGGTTTGCGAGCCCATCGAGCGGATGGTGGCTGACGTGCCCGAAGAGTGCATGGGTGCCGTCATCGAGAAAATGGGCCGCCGGAAGGGCGATCTGCTGGGTATGACCCCCATGGGCAATCGCTATCGTCTGGAGTTCCTGGTTCCCTCCCGTGGCCTCTTCGGCTACCGCAACGAGTTCCTTACCGATACCCGTGGCGAAGGCATCATGTCCTCCGTGCTGGATTCCTATGCGCCCATGAAGGGCGAGATTGAGCGCCGTCAGGTGGGGTCTCTCATCGCCCACGAAAGCGGCGAAGCCGTGACCTACGGTCTGGCTGCTGCCCAGGAGCGTGGCCAGCTGTTCATCGGCGCCGGTACCCCGGTCTACGCTGGCATGGTTGTGGGTATTTGCAGCCGGAACGAGGATATGACCGTCAATGTCTGCAAGCGCAAGCAGCTGACCAACATGCGTGCTGCCGGTTCTGACGAAGCTCTGCGGCTGACGCCTCCCAGAAACTTCTCTCTGGAGCAGTGCCTGGAATTCCTGGCCGATGACGAGCTGCTGGAATGCACCCCCAAGAGCCTGCGTATCCGCAAGCGGGAGCTGGATCACGCAGTGCGTATGCGCAACCTGATGAAGAAGCGTGCCCAGGAAGCAGGAAACTGATTGGAATTAAAAATTACGAATTACAAATTATGAATTTGTAATTCGTAATTGATAATTTCTCCCGATAAACAGCGAAAAAATGATTGACCAAACCGGATTTTTCGGTTATAATGGTCAGGAATGACTGTGAAAGTCATTTTGTTTTGTGTTGCTGCGGCCATTTTTGGCTGTCGAGCATATGAAAATGAACACAATAGGAGGTGTAAGTGTTATGAAGCGTACCTACCAGCCCAGCCGTCGCCATCGTTCCAAGGTTCACGGTTTCCGTCAGAGAATGGCTACTTCCAACGGCCGCAAGGTTCTGGCCCGCCGTCGTGCTAAGGGCCGCAAGGTTCTGTCCGCCTGATGCGTGTGGCTTATGTGGCATGTGACCACGAAGCAAAACAATAGCGCTCACAAGCGAAACGGGAGCTACAGCGGGGTGAATGGATCATTCGCCCCGCTCCCTTTTTAAGTGGGAAATTCCGAACCATCGTCTGCGGCTGCGCAGCGGATCTTTTGCCCCAGCCGTGCCGTTTTCAAAGAGGGAAATACCCAAAGGATTTCTCCTTTTTCAAAACTTTCGTCTGTGCCAAAATCTCTCGCTGACAGCTCTTGCTGATCATTCCGGAAATTCCCTTTGGGTCAGAACTTCCCTTGAGAAGGTGTCAAGTATGAAATTTTCCACAAGCCTGAAGCTCAATCACATATTCCGCCGCCTGTACCACACCCGTGGGGTGGCCGATGGGTATCTGGTGCTCTACGCCCGGCGAAACCGGGAGGGGATCAACCGCATCGGCTTCACCGTCAGCAAAAAGCTGGGCAAGGCCCACATCCGCAACCGCACCCGCAGAAGACTGCGGGAAGTGTACCGGCTCAACGAAGCTGCTTTCCGTCCCGGCTGGGATATTGTGGTGGTGGCCCGGAGCAAGGCGGTGGATGCGCCCTTTTCTCAGCTTACCGGGAGCTTCCTGGCGCTGGCGAAGAAGGCGGGGGTCCTCCGTGAGGAAACGGCATGAAACGGCTCCTGCTGCTCCTGATCCGCTTTTATCAGCGCTATGTCTCGCCGGCCTTTCCGGCCCGGTGCCGGTTCCGGCCCACCTGCAGCGCCTATGCGCTGGAAGCAATCGAAAAATACGGTGCCATCAAAGGGGGCTACCTGGCCCTGCGGCGAATTTTGCGCTGCCATCCCTTCTATAAGGGAGATCTCTACGATCCCGTACCCTGACTTCCATGTTATTAAGGAGGAAAGTCAATGTTCCTTGCATTCAAACTGTCCAACATTATCACCGTTCCCTTCGGCTGGCTGCTGGGCCAGCTGTATCACCTGACCAATAACTATGGTGTTGCCATGATCATCTTCGCTCTGGCTGTCCAGGCGATTTTGACTCCCATCAACGCCAAGTCCAAGAAAAGCATGATGAAGATGTCCCGGCTGACCCCCCGGATCCAGGACATCCAGAACCGTTATGCCAATGACCCCCAGAAGCAGAACGAGCTGATGCAGAAGCTGTATCAGGACGAGGGCGTTTCCATGGGCGGCGGCTGCCTGTGGAGCCTGATCCCCATGTTCATCCTGATTCCCCTCTTCACCGTCATCCGGGAGCCCATTACCTACATTCTGGGCGAGGGTGCCGAGATGGCCCAGCAGATCGTGGCCGTCATTAAGGAACTGGATCCCAGTATCTTCTCCGGCAACAGCTACTATGACCAGGTCGTGGCCGCCAATGCCATTGCCCAGTACGCTGAGCAGATCAGATCCGCCATCCCCGGCATCAGCGAAGTGACCCTGGCGGGTATCAACTTCAATTTCCTGGGCGTGAACCTGGGCGCGATCCCTCAGTTCAATGTCTTCGCATCCTCCTGGGTCTGGGACTGGGCCCACATCGGTGCCTTCCTGATCCCCTGCCTGTCCGCCGGTTCTCAGGTGCTGAGCATGTGGATCAACCAGAAGACCAACGATTCTGTCGTCACCAATGAAAAGGGCATTCAGGACGAGGAGACTGCCAAGAAGTCTCAGCAGAATCAGTCCACCCAGATGATGCTGTGGATGATGCCCCTGATGAGCCTGTGGATCGGCTTCACCGTGTCCGCCGGACTGTCCCTGTACTGGTTCATCGGCGGTGTGTTCCGTATGGCCATCGATCCCATCATGACCCGGCATTACCGCAAGATCTACGACGCTGAGGACGCCATCCGGATCCAGAAGGCTCTGGAAGAGGATCGCCTGGAAGCCGAGAAGGAGCGCATCCGTGCCGAGCGCCGGGCTGCCAACCCCGATGGCATCACCACCAACACCAGCAAGAAGAAGCTGCAAAAGCAGCAGCGGGATCAGGAAAACGCTGCCAAGGCTGCCGCTGCCAAGGAATATGCAGCCAAGAAGGGCGTTGCGGAAGAGGAGCAGGAGGAGAATACGGCCATGTCTGGCATCCCCAGCCGTCCTTACTGCAAGGGTCGCAACTACGATCCTAACCGCTACGCTTTCCGCAATACGGAGGAATAATCTATGGAAAAGACCATTGTGACTTCCGGCAAGACCATTGATCTTGCCATTGAATCCGCTCTGACCCAGCTGGGCCTTGACCGGGACAGTGTTTCCGTCATGGTGCTCCAGCAGGCCAAGGCTGGCTTCCTGGGCTTCGGTGCCCAGCCTGCCAAGGTCCAGGTGACCTATGAGGTGGCCGAGCCCGTGGTGGAAAAGGCTCCCGAAAAGCCCAAGAGTGCTCTGGGCAGCGCATCCCGCTCCAAGCCCAAGGCTGCCGCTCCCGTGAAGAAGCCCGAGGCTCCCAAGGCTCCCGTTGCCCCCAAGGCCGAGCCTGTAAAGGCAGAAGCTCCCAAAATGGAAAAACCCAAGGTCCCCAAGGCACCCCGGGAGAAGAAGTCCGAGGCCCCCAAGGTTCCTGCCAGGGAGTATGTGGCTCCCGAAGCCGGTTCCACCGAGGAGAAAATCGAAATTTTCCTGAAGGGTTTGCTGGAGCATATGGGCTCCAAGGCACTGCCCCACTGCTTCAAGGGCGAAGGCAACACCTATAAGGTGGAACTGGTAGGCGAAGACCTGGGTTACCTCATCGGCCGCCGTGGCGATACCCTGGATGCCATCCAGCACCTGGCAAACTACAGCATCAACCGGGATGTGGAAGGCCATATCCGCATCAATGTGGATGCCGAGTGCTACCGGGAGAAGCGGGAGGACAGCCTCCGCCGCTACGCCCGGAAGAAGGCTCAGCAGGTGCTGAAGGCCCGCCGCCGCACCACTCTGGAGCCCATGAACGCCTATGAGCGTCATGTGATCCACGCGGCTTTGCAGGACATGGAAAACATCACCACCCACTCCACCGGTGTGGAGCCCAACCGCCGGGTGGTCATTGA
>CAYXUI010000090.1:0-4799 GCA_964468195.1 uncultured Oscillospiraceae bacterium
TGGATGTGTTCTACAACGGCTACTTCAAGGGCAAGGCCCACGAGCTGCTGCACAATCCTCACGAATAAGCATAAGTTAGAAAATGCGGGCGGCGTAAGTTGCCCGCATTTTTTGCCCTCACGCGGTGGGCGTGATTGTGGATAAATTGGTATTTTATGAAAAAAAGTAATCCTTGACTATAGCCGTTTTAGGGACTATAATAAGACTGAAAGATCCATCTCCTGCCAGGCTTGGATTTTTCTTACTGAAAACAGGAGGACATATCGTTTTATGAACAAAAAAATCGTGACTGTGCTGCTGGCACTGGCGATGATCATCAGCATGGTTCCTGTGGCTGTTGGTGCAGAATGCGGCCATACCAACACGATAGCGAATCCCAATTGGAATGGCACCCATGATGTTTACTGCCGTGATTGTGAAACCTGGTACATCCAGAATGCGGCCTGTGACAAGGGCGTCTGTTCCGTTTGCGGTGCGTCTGAGCCGAGCTGCCAGCATGAAGCCAGCAAACGGCAGTATGACAGCAACAACAATGGTACGCACATTGTATTCTGTGCTACTGCACTGGATGGTTGCGGCGCACGGCTGACGGACACGGAAGCTTGCCAGTACAATGAAAACGGTGTTTGCATCTACTGCTACTACCAGAAGCCTGCGGAAGAACCCAAGTGCGACCACACCTACGTCTATACTTCCTGGACTTGCAACAACAATGGCACCCACACTGCCAAGTGCGAGTGCGGCGAATACGTGGAGACTGTTGACTGCACCTTCAAGCCTGGCAGTGATATTTGCCAGTTCTGCGGCTATGACCGTTCCAAGGTGGAAGAGCCTGAGAAAGAGGTGTGCGACTGCGGCGTAGGCAATGGCGAGTATGCATTGCCCGTGGATGCCACCCATCACAACATCTGCTGCGAGCACAACAAGGTCGTGAATGGTCCCCTGGCCTGCACCTTTAACCATGGCGTGTGCGTTTGCGGCAACAAGGATCCCAACTTCAAGGGCGAGTGCCACCATCACAACGTGACGGACCCCAAGAGAAAGGACGATGCAACCCATACCGGTTACTGCTCCAAGTGCGGCAGGTACGTCGAAGAGGAGCATACCTATGTTGACGGCTGGTGCGCATGCGGTGCTCAGGATCCTCACCATCATGAGCATCACAAGCCCGCCAAGCCCACGGTCAGCGACTCCAATCTGGACTCTGTTCCCAAGACTGGCAGCATGTTCCTGGAGTGGCTGTACGCTCTGATCTTTGGTTAATGCAGAACACACAATAACACGAAAAGGCGGTGACGGAATTTCCGTCGCCGCTTTTCCTGATTGAGGATAACCATGAAAGAATACGATCATTACGAGAGAAAATGCTATCCGGTCATCCAGCGCAAGGGAAAGTTGTGGCAGCGGCTGGCGATTGCTCTGGGGGCCGTGGCACTGCTGATCCTGCTGGCAGTGGCGGGAATCCTGCTGCACAATCGCAATGCCGAACGGAAGCTGCAGGAACTGGCTGCCCGGACTGCCACCACAGTGCCGACAGAAGAGGCGACGACTGCACCCACGGAGGAGACCATTGCACAGACCCAGCCGAAAGAGATCCTGTCCCAATATGCCGAACTGTTTGCGCAAAACGACGAAATGGTGGGCTGGGTCCGTATTGACGATACCAAGCTGGATTACCCGGTGATGCACACCCCGGATGACCCGGAGAAATATCTGCACACCGATTTTGAGGAAAACTACAGCTATCCCGGTCTGCCCTTTATCGATGCGAATTGCACCATGGACAGTGACAATCTGCTGATCTACGGCCATAATATGGCCAATGGTACCATGTTCCGTACCCTGATGCAGTATCAGCAGAAAAACTACTGGGAAGCCCATCCCACCATCCACTTTGACACCCTCTATGAAGAACAGGAATACGAGATCCTCGCTGCCTTCTACGACAAGGTATACTACAAGACGGACGACGTGTTCAAGTTCTACAAGTTCATCGATGCCGAGGATGCGGAAGACTTTGCCAACGCCATTGCTCAGTTCAAGAGCAAGGCCCTCTACGATACCGGCGTGACGGCGGAATATGGTGACAAGCTCATCACGCTGGTGACCTGCGCCTATCACACCGACAACGGCCGGTTCGTTGTGGTGGCAAAAAGAAAGTAAACCAAAACTGCCTTTACAGGAAACTCCATTTGCCGGATGGGTATGATAGCATACCTTTCCGGCAAATGGAGTGTTATATTATGCCAAAAGGCACGCCTGGGAAACGCAGTAGCGGGCATCTCCGAATAAAAAGAAAGGGCTTGCCGTCTGCATGACACAGACAGCAAGCCCTTTTAACAGGTCAGGGGATTTGCGTTGGAACTATTTCATTGGCGCCGGGGCATTTTGATCAAAACTGTGGGATCAAGCCTTTTCCAGAGCCAGGGTCCGGGTGGTCAGGTCGCAGACTTCGGAAGGTCCAAAGTACTGGATGGCACCGGGGTAGGTGAAGCAGGTCTCATTGGCCCAGGTTTCCCGGTGGGCAGCGAAGTGCTGGAAGGGCTTGCCATCCAGCTCCACCAGAGCCTTGCGGATCACGGGCTTGTCCTGGCCGTTCCGGCGCTCGATGTTCATCATCTTGGTGATGGGCATACCACCGGCGACCCACTCTTCTGCGGGAGCCTGGAGGTTGGAGACCTTGGACAGGTAGCCGGTGTAACCGTACTGAATCAGCATGAAGGCATTGTAGCCTAGGGAGTAGCAGTAGTCAGCGTCGAAGTTGGAGGGGAAAGCGCAGCGGCCTTCGTAACCCAGGAAGTGATGCAGGGGGGAGAACTTGCCGCTATAAGTACCGGCAGCCTTCCGGGCAGCCAGATTGTCCTTGACCAGAGCGGAGAACAGCTTCTCAGATTCGATCAGAGAAACCTGCACGTTGCCGTGGGGGTCACGCTCCAGGAACAGCTGCTGCTGGATGGACTGGGGCAGGATGGCAAAGACGGCCATGGATTCCTTGCTCAGGCCATTTTCAATGAAGGCGTACTTATCGGCCCAGGAGGGCAGAGCGTTGAACTGAGCAGTATTCTCACCGGCCAGCAACTCGTTGATCTCGGCGATCAGCACGGAGAATTCGGGAACGAATTCCACGATGCCTTCCGGGATGATGGCAACGCCGAAGTTCCAGCCCTTGGCGGCACGGGAAGCCACAGAGTCGGCGATGTAGTCAGCAATCTGAGCCAGGCTCATCTTCTTGGCGGCCACTTCTTCGCCGATGAGGCAGATGTTGGGCTGAGTCTCCAGTGCGCACTCCAGCGCCACATGGGAAGCGGAGCGGCCCATGACCTTGACGAAGTGCCAGTACTTCTTGGCGGAGTTGGCGTCACGCTCGATGTTGCCGATGATCTCAGAATAGGTCTTGGTGGCGGTATCGAAGCCGAAGGAACACTCGATGTCCTCGTTCTTCAGGTCGCCGTCGATGGTCTTGGGGCAGCCGATGACCTGCACGCCGGTGTTGTTGGCGGCAAAGTACTCAGCCAGGCAGGCAGCGTTGGTGTTGGAGTCGTCGCCGCCGATGATGACGATGGCAGTGATGCCGTGCTTTTTGCAGACCTCAGCGGCCACGGCGAACTGTTCGGGGGTCTCCAGCTTGGTACGGCCGGAACCGATGATGTCAAATCCGCCGGTGTTGCGGAAGCCGTTGATGTAAGCGTCGTCGAAGATGAGGTAGTCATCTTCCAGCAGGCCGCTGGGGCCGCCCTTAAAACCATAGAGGACATTGTCCTTGTTGGTGGCCTTCAGGGCATCGTACAGACCACAGATCACATTGTGGCCGCCGGGTGCCTGACCGCCGGAGAGAATCACACCCACAACCTGCTTCTTGGCAGGGGAGGTGTTCTGACCCTTCTGGAAGGTGATCTCGTTCTTGCCGTAGGTGTTGGGGAACAGAGCCTGGATCTTTTCCTGATCGGCCACGCTCTCGGTCACGTCACCGATTTTTGCGGATATTTCGCTGATGCCGTTCCGGAGCATGCCGGGCAGCTTGGGGGAGTACTGGTATCTTGCCAGCTGGAGAGGGGATCTTTCCATGATGAAAACGCTCCTTCTGAGAATATTGATAAAATTACAGGAACATTATACTCTATTTTTTGCAAAAGGTAAATAGCCATTGTGCCGATTCTTAAACGTTTTTTCCCGATTTATTATTTCAAAATAGATATTGAAATATAAAAGAAATATGGTATAATACTGGGGAATAAATGTGGCTGTCTGCTGCTATTTAAGAAAGGATTGATTCCAATGGCTCTTGTTACTACTACCGAGATGTTTAAGAAGGCTTACGACGGCGGTTATGCCATCGGCGCTTTCAACGTCAACAACATGGAAATCGTGCAGGCTATCACCGAAGCTTGTAAGGAAGAAAAGGCTCCTGTCATTCTGCAGGTGTCCAAGGGTGCCCGCGCTTACGCCAACCACACCTACCTGGTGAAGCTGGTGGAGGCTGCTGTTATCGAGTGCCCCGAAATTCCCATCGCTCTGCATCTGGACCACGGTGATTCCTTCGAAACCTGCAAGTCCTGCATCGACGGCGGCTTCACCTCCGTTATGATCGACGCTTCCAGCAAGTCCTTCGAAGAGAACATTGCCATCACCAAGCAGGTCGTTGAGTATGCTCACGATCACGGTGTTGTGGTGGAAGCTGAGCTGGGCAGCCTGGCCGGCATCGAGGATGAGGTCAACGTTTCCGCTGAGGCCGCTTCCTACACCCGTCCCGAGGAAGTGGAAGAGTTCGTCACCCGCACCGGCTGTGACTCTCTGGCCAT
>CAYXUI010000091.1:0-4701 GCA_964468195.1 uncultured Oscillospiraceae bacterium
GCGTGGAGATCGTGTCCTTCGGCGTGAATTCCGTGAAGGCTTCCGAAGAAGACGAGGCGATGATCAAAGAGCTGCAGCGCAACGCCGTTTTCCGCAATACGAATATGGCGGCTGCGCATCTGGTTGGTGCACAGGCACAGGCTATGCAGGACGCCGCCAAGAACGCCGGCGGTGCGATGACTGGCTTCATGGGCATGAACATGGCGCAGGGCGGCGGCATGAACGCAGCACAGTTGTTCCAGATGGGCGCGCAGCAGCAGGTTCAGCAGCAGACCGCACCGGTGCAGCAGCGTGCAGACGGCTGGAAGTGCGTCTGCGGTGCAACGGCGACTGGCAAATTCTGTCCCGAGTGCGGCGCGAAAAAGCCTGAACCCAAGGTTGGCTGGAAATGCTCCTGCGGTGCGACTGCGACCGGCAAGTTTTGTCCCGAATGTGGCTCTCCCAAGCCCGCCGACGAGGGATGGACGTGCTCCTGCGGCGCAGTGAACAAGGGCAAGTTCTGCGCGGAGTGCGGTGCGAAGAAGCCCGCTGGCGCGCCCGTCTACCAGTGCGACAAGTGCGGCTGGAAGCCCGCCGATCCCACCTGTCCGCCGAAGTTCTGTCCCGAATGCGGCGATTTGTTCGACGATAGTGATATTATATAAGTAGGTCAAATGCATAATCAGGGCGTGTTTCTAAATTGCCATATGTGGCCTTTGGAAACACGCCCTGATATTCATGGTTCTACTTGTGCAAATAAAGGAATTCGTGCGTTTCGCAGCCGGATTCTGTTTCGATGAAGGCAAACCTGAGCTTTATGTCGATCATGATGTAGGGGCCGCTCCCGAGATAGTCATCCAGCGCATTTTGGAAACGGATGCGGATGCGATCCCATTTCTCGTCGGGATGAAGAACCAGAACGCTGGCATCGCCGATCAACTGACGAAAGTCTTTTCCATCAAGCGTGAGTTCGCCATTCTGGATATGAACAGGATGAATGACGGACGGCGTTAGAAATTCTCTTGCGCGGTGGGCAAACCTCCAGATGCATTCAGCACGCTTGTGTTCAAGACCCAATTCCCAGCTGATGCGCTCCCGGCGGTTTGGAAGGATATATTCATGAATAAAGTACATCTCTTCGGCGGTGAATCCATTCTTCATGCATTTCAACTCCTCTTGATCAAAAGCTATACCCTGCAATCGTATTGTACAGCCAGCATAATCGCGCTGTCAAGCAGGGGACAGGGTGTTAAAATGATCAGAAGGCATGGACTTTTTATTCATTGTGATGTATAATAAACAACAAGATGAAGGCTTTCGATGGACACAGGGTGGTTTGATCGGTGAACGTCGGAGGAAAAGCCCCCTGAATGTGGGGGCTCTTTCTTGCAGGGAAAGCCTTCATGCGCTATGAATATCGCCGGCAGCGAAATGCTGCGGCAGAACTGATGTTATCGCGTCAAGGAGGATCTCCGAATGATTAATTGGAAGAATATGGATCAGCTGGTTTCCTATCAGGAGCTGCAGAAGGTCGAGCGCGTCGATCTCGCCAAGGCAATGTCCGGCGAAAACGGCGCTCAGCGTGTGAAGAATTACACGGTTTCTATGGGTGAGGGCCTGAATTTTAATTATGCAGCCCGCCCTGTAAACGATGATATTCTGGCCGCGCTGGCTCGCTTTGCCGAGGAAGCACAGCTTGCTGAGAAGTTCGAAGCGCTGTACAGTGGCGAAATGATCAACACTGGCGAAAAACGTCGTGTTCTGCATCATCTGACCCGCGGCCAGCTGGGGGGCGCGGTTGTGGCGGATGGCGTTGACAAGCGTGCGTTCTATGTCGAACAGCAGCAGAAGATCCGAGATCTGGCCAACAAGGTTCATGCGGGTGAGATCACCAACGCTGCAGGCGAGAAGTTTACCACCGTCGTTCAGATCGGCATCGGCGGCAGCGACTTGGGTCCCCGCGCCATGTATCTTGCGCTTGAAAACTGGGCCAAGGTCAACAATACCCTGAAGATGCGCGCAGAGTTCATCAGTAATGTCGATCCCGACGATGCAGCAGGCGTGCTGAGCAGGATCGACGTCGCGCACTCCATCTTCGTGCTCGTGTCCAAGTCCGGCACCACGCTGGAAACTTTGACCAACGAATCCTTCGTCAAGGACGCGCTCGCAAAGGCGGGTCTGGATGCGTCCAAGCATATGATCGCTGTTACCAGCGAAACCTCTCCGCTGGCCAAGAGCTCGGATTATCTGGCTGCATTCTTTATGGATGACTACATCGGCGGCCGTTATTCTTCGACTTCTGGCGTTGGCGGCGCGGTTCTGTCGCTGGCCTTCGGCCCGGATGTGTTCGACCAGTTCCTGTCCGGTGCGGCCGCTGCGGATGCCATCGCCAAGGAGAAGGATCTTCTGAAGAATCCCGCCATGCTGGATGCCATGATCGGCGTGTTCGAGCGCAATGTGCTGGGCTATCCTTCGACGGCTGTGCTGCCCTATTCTCAGGCGTTGAGCCGCTTCCCGGCGCATCTGCAGCAGCTGGATATGGAATCCAACGGCAAGTCTGTCAACCGCTATGGCGAGGCTGTGAACTATGCTACCGGCCCTGTCATCTTTGGTGAGCCCGGAACCAACGGTCAGCACTCCTTCTATCAGCTGCTGCATCAGGGCACCGACATTGTGCCGCTGCAGTTCGTTGGCTTCAAGAACAGCCAGATGGGGGTGGATGTGGTCATTCAGGGCAGCACCAGCCAGCAGAAGCTCTGCGCCAATGTGGCGGCTCAGATCGTGGCCTTCGCCTGCGGCAAGGACGATGAGAACCTGAACAAGAAGTTCGATGGCGGCCGTCCCAGCAGCATCATCATCGGCGAGAAGCTGACCCCCGCCGCCGTGGGTGCGCTGCTTGCTCACTTCGAGAACAAGGTTATGTTCCAGGGCTTTATGTGGAACGTCAACTCCTTCGACCAGGAAGGCGTCCAGCTGGGCAAGGTTCTGGCCAAGAAGGTTCTGGCTCACGATACTGACGGTGCGCTGAAGGTTTACAGCGACCTGCTGAATATCTGATAATCGCTCCCAAACGGCCACCCCAACCGGGTGGCCGTTTTCTTATGGTTTCTTTAAGCTTTCCTTAACTTTCAGCACATTGCCTTCCGTTTCCCGGCGAAATGTGGTACAATTCGGAAAAGGAGGGAGTACCATGAAGAAACGTACCATGTTCATCACTGCGGTGCTGCTGTGTCTGGCGCTGGCGTTGACCTGCTGGCTGTTTGCTGCTTACGCCCGGAAAAATGGGGATAACCTCCCTTCCGTTCCGGATGTGGTCACCCAATTAAGAAATGAGGGAGAAGAAGCTGCCACGGATACTCTCCGGGGCTATTCGCTGGATACCCTGAAATCGGTCTGGGGAGAGCCGGAGTGGGAACTATTCGGTATGTTTGGCTGCATCTGGGGATCTGACGGGGAGAGCATTATCGTCTATTTTGATAACCATGCCCGTGTGGAATGGGTCAAGCGGAATGAAAGGAACCCATAATGTATAAAAAAGTATTGATCGCACTGGGAATTCTGTTTCTGGTGGCGGTGGCGTCACTGGTATATTTCCTGTGCATCGGCGAGCCGGTGGATGCGGCGCAGGTGGAGCTGGACTGCCGTCAGACGGACAACTATCTGACGCTGGACATTTACACCACCAGTTCCGGCATTGCCCTCCGGGGACTCCGGGTGCGCCAAAGCGGCACCAGCCTGGATATCACCCTGCGGAAAGTGCCGGTGACGGCACTGTATTCCTCCGGTCAGGCGAAAAAGACGCTGGATCTGACCGGTATCCAGGAGGTCCGTTTCGCAGGAAAAGTCATCTGGTCCCGGGGAAAATAAGAAGGAGGCACTTTTGCGCCTCCTTTTCCTTATTTTCTGACGATCCGCGCCGGGACACCCACCAGGGTCACTCCGGGTTCCAGGCAACTTTTGGTCACCACGGCATTGGCACCGATCTTTACATTGTCCGCAATGACGATATCTCCCAGGATCCGGGCTCCCACGCCGACATCCACGTTGTTCCCAATTACCGGGGCGGCTTGGCTTTTCCCGTCGTTGCCAATGCAGGCCTGACCGTGGAAGGTGCAGTTTTCTCCCAGCTTCGCCTCGCCGCTAATGATGATGGAGCCATAGTGCCAGATGTGCAGTCCTTTCCCGCAGCAGCCGGCATAGGCCACGATGCCCAGTTTTGCCCCCAGATCATTTTTTTTCCGCCGCCAGAAAAGCTCCGCAAGCTTATTCCCGGCAGCTTCCTCCCGGCGCAGATAATACTGGTATTTCCAGATCAGATAGTTATCCTCGTGGGTCAGGCGGCTGATAAGGTAGTTCTTTCGGTCGGGGAAGTACAGGTGTTTTTCATAATCCAGCATGGCATTCATAAGCGGGGCCTCCTTGTTGCATTGCTACTATGGTAGCCGATTTTTGCCGGATTTGCAAGTGTCGGATGGGATAAAAATTTGGAAAGATTTTTCTTGACAGATGGTTCCGGATATGCTATAATACTGCTCGTGGTGATACGAAGCACCCGTTATCTATGGGCCTTTAGCTCAGTTGGTTAGAGCCTCCGGCTCATAACCGGATAGTCCCGGGTTCGAATCCCTGAAGGCCCACCAGTTATTTAGCAGGTCTTCGCCTGAATGATATATAGGGGTATAGCTCAATTGGTAGAGCGGCGGTCTCCAAAACCGTAGGCTC
>CAYXUI010000092.1:0-4661 GCA_964468195.1 uncultured Oscillospiraceae bacterium
TGATGCCGTCGCCGATGTCCAGGATGGACACGTCGAAGGTACCGCCGCCCAGGTCGTAGACCATGATCTTCTGCTCGGAGTCCTTATCCAGACCGTAAGCCAGAGCGGCTGCGGTGGGCTCGTTGATGATACGCTTTACTTCCAGACCGGCGATCTTACCGGCATCCTTGGTGGCCTGACGCTGGGCGTCGGAGAAGTAAGCGGGAACGGTGATGACGGCCTCGGAGATGGTCTGGCCCAGGTAAGCCTCAGCGTCAGCCTTCAGCTTGCTCAGAACCATGGCGGAGATCTCCTGGGGGGTGTAGCCCTTGCCGTCGATGGTAACGTGATAGTTTTCGCCCATGTGGCGCTTGATGGAAGACACGGTGCGGTCAGCGTTGGTAACAGCCTGACGCTTTGCCACCTGGCCCACCATACGCTCGCCGGTCTTGGAGAAGGCCACAACAGAGGGAGTGGTCCGGGTGCCTTCTGCGTTGGCGATGACAACAGGCTCGCCGCCTTCCAGAACGGCAACACAGGAATTGGTAGTACCAAGGTCAATACCGATAATCTTAGACATAATGTTTTCCTCCTAATATAGTTAAGCTTAATTGTATACAAAAGATGGCTGTGAGTTGACAGTTGACAATTGACAGTGGACAGTTTTACCTATCCTGCTGCCACGCAGCCAACCAAGTTGCTCCATAACTGTCAATTGTCCACTGTCAACTGTCAACTGTCAATTAGTTTGCTACCTGCACCATGGCGAACCGGACGATCTTTTCGCCGATTTTGAAGCCCTTCTGGAAGACCTGAGAGATGGTGTTTTCTCCCAGCTCGTCGCTGTCGATGTGCATCACGGCGTTGTGCAGGTTGGGATCGAAGCTGTCGCCCACTTCGCCGAAGATCTCCACACCCAGAGAGGTGAAGATCTTCACCAGCTCGTTCATGGTCATCTCCACGCCCTTTTTGTAGGCGGTATCTTCCGTGGGCTGATTCAATGCCCGCTCCAGATTGTCGTAGATGGGAAGCATCTTGCCCACGGCATCGGCCTTGCCGTTTCCGTAGGACGCTTCCTTCTCCTTCACGGTGCGCTTGCGGAAGTTATCGTATTCTGCGGCGATGCGCAGGTGGGCATCGTGTTCTGCGTTATATTTTTCCTCCCAGGGATTTTCTTCTGTTACTTCAACGGTTTCTACGGCAATTTCCTCAGCGGGAGTTTCGTTGATTTCCTTTTCCAGTTCTGCCACGTCATATCCTCCTGGCTTCTTTTTGATACATCGTAGGTCGGGGGCATGCCCCCGCCGGGACATCCAACCCTTTTTCAGCGGCGGGGGCATGCCCCCGCCCTACGGTGGTGTTATTCTTTTTTCTCTGCTTCCGGCAACTGGGGCTGTCCGGGTTTGGCGAAGGCCTTGCTCAGGCTTTCGGCAAAGTAGCTAAGCCTTGCGGTGATCTGGGCGTAGTCCATTCTTGTGGGGCCTACCACACCGATCATACCCTGCATGCCGTCGCCGATGTCGAATTTCGTCATAACCACGGAAGTGTCCTTCAATTCCTCTGCCACGTTTTCCGGGCCGACCAGAACCTTGGTGCCGTTGGCGTTCTGCATCACGGCGGGCAGATTGCTCAGGGCATCCTCGTCAATGGAAGTCAGGAAGCGCTGGGCCTTGCCCACATCCTGATATTCCGGAAGTCCCAGGACCCGGGACTGGCCGTAGACTGCCATGTTGGTGCTTCCCTGACTTTTCAGGGTCTCCTGGACGAAGTCCAGGATCACCGGCACCAGCGGGGAGGCGTTTCCGGCGGAGCGCATGACCTTGTCCATCAGCTCCGGGGTAATGCTGTCCAGGGTCACATCCGTCATGGATGCGTTCAGCACGGCGCTGAGGATCTTCAAATCGCTTTCTTCCACATTCAGGGGCAGCTTGATGAGCTTGTTCACCACGTTTTCCCCCGGAAGCATTAGCACCAGAATGAAGCTGCCCTGACCGGCGTAAATCAGTTCAAACCGCTTGACGCTGGCACGGCCGGAACGGGAGGCGGCGGAAATGGCGGGAAGATTGGTGGCCTGGGACACAAGCCGGGCGACCTTTTCTACCATTTTGTCCACCTTTTCCATTTTTTCTTCAATGGCGGTGTTGATGGAGCGGGTCTCGTCCACGCTGAGGCGGTAGTCCAGCATCAGCTCATCCACATACAGCCGGTAACCGGCTGCGGAAGGCACCCGACCGGCGCTGGTGTGGGGCTGCTCCAGATAACCCATGGCGGTCAGATCCGACATTTCGTTGCGAATGGTGGCGGAGGAATAATTCATATCCGGCAGGGCCGTAATGGCCTTGGAACCCACAGGTTCCGCCGTGCGGATATACAGGTCAACCACAGACCGCAGGACCTTTTTCTTACGCTCGGTAAGCTCCATGTCATTCCTCCTGCTTCTTGTTAGCACTCTATCTCTTTGAGTGCTAAGCACATTATACCAGAGAGTGCTAAAAAGTCAATGGGTGCTTTTTGAATTATTTTTTAACTTTTCCGGGCCGGGGAGAATTTCCCGGCCCGCCATTGCGATTTCGCTGGTTTTCCCGGTCTGGAACCCCTACAATAATCTTACCAAAACCGAAGGAGGACGGGCAATGCAATGCCAGAAGCTGAAAACCTATATGGAAACGGGACGGGTGGTGTTTCTGCCGGCAACCGCCATCCGGCCCAATCCGGCTCAGCCCCGGAAGGTCTTTCGTCCGGAAGCTCTGGACGAGTTGGCAGAATCTATCCGGCAGCACGGAATTTTGCAGCCCCTGTCCGTCCGGCGGCAGGGAGGGGGCTATGAGCTCATCGCCGGGGAGCGGCGGCTCCGGGCGGCCATGCTGGCAGGGATCACGGACATTCCCTGCATCATCATGCGCATGGACGACCAGGAATCCGGCATGACCGCCCTGGTGGAAAATTTGCAGCGGCAGGATCTGGACTTTATTGAAGAAGCCCTTGGCATCCAGCAACTTTTGACCCGGCACAACATGAGTCAGGAGCAGGCTGCCCGGCTTCTGGGGAAAAGTCAGAGTGCCATTGCCAACAAGCTGCGGCTCCTGAAACACAGCGAGCCGGTGCTGCTCCGTCTCCGGGAATCCGGCCTGACGGAACGCCATGGCCGGGCACTTCTGAAGCTCCAGACAGAAGAAGAAAAGCTGACAGCCATTGCCGTCATCGCCGAACAGGCCATGAGCGTAGCCCGGGCGGAAAACTACATCGACAGTCTCCTGGCCAAACGGGAAGAAAAAACAGGAAAGCCCAACGTAGGGGCTTTCCTGCATAATTTGACCCAAAGTCTGCAAAAAATGCAGCAGGGCGGCATCCCGGCCATTTCTGAACGCCGGGAAACGGAAAAACAGATCGTGCTGACCATCACCATTCCGAAGTGAGTTGACAGTTAAGCCTTCCCCTTTGGGCAAGCAACGCTTTCCAATAAACAATCGCCGGTGGCAGCCCGAAGGGCTGACGGAAGAGGTGTTCCGGTTATGCACTATGCGTGTGGATGTTGCTGCGACACCTCTCCCGCCCCAGTGTGCGCACTGGGGCACCCTCCCCAAAGGGGAGGGCTTTGTCGTTGGCCAACTCGGGGCGTCGAGGGCGCCGCCCCCCTACAGTTTTTTAATAAAAAAGAAGCGAGATCCAGGTGACCACGTTGGCGCCGAACTGGAATTCCAGTCCCCGGCTTTCCAGAATGGGCACCACGTTGATGCCGTGGCTTTCCACACAGGGGTGCATTTTTCCCGGCAGGCGGCAGGGCTGACCGTCCAGCATGGCGCAGCGGGCGCAGAGGCTGCAAGCCTCTGTGGACAGAACGTAAGGCTCCACTCCCAGCTCCCGGAGGATATCCCGGACCTGATTGGTAAGCTTCTCGTGATCCGGCCGGGTGGCCAGAGTCTCGTCCAGACTGGCAATATCCGACACCTCCACAATAGAGGAGATCAGCAGGCAATTTTCGTAGCTCAGGCACTTTTCCTGACAGCTTTCCACACTGCCCACTCCGGGAGGACAGGCCCAGCTTCTGCCATACATAGGGCACTCATGTTCACAAATCCACCGGATCCGGGAGGAAAACTCCAGATCGTTGGGGTCGAAAATATCGTAAATATACAGTGGCAACTCCGACAGTTTTTCTTCCAGTAATTCCCGATTCATGCAAATTCCTCCATGATGTTCCGGCAGCCTTCCAGAATGTCCCGCCAGGTGGCGGAAAAGTCCCCGGTGTACCAGGGATCGGCCACGTCCCGGGGCAGCAGCGGGCGGATTTTCTCCGGATCCTCCGGCAGCATCCGTTTCAGATACCGGGCGTTGCTGGCATCCATATAATAGATCCGGTCATAGTGGCGGTAATCTTCCATGGTCACCTGCCGGGCGGCGTGGCCATCGCAGGAAATGCCATGCTTTGCCAGTTCCCGCCGGGCAGGGGGATATACCGGATTGCCGATCTCCTCCCGGCTCACCGCCGCGGAAGCAATCTCAAACCGGGAAGCGATCCCAGCCCTGGCCACCAGATCTTTCAAGATATATTCTCCCATGGGACTGCGGCAAATATTGCCGTGGCACAAAAAAAGCACTTTTATCATAATCTCTATATTCCTCCATAAGTCTGAAAAACGTTGATATTACTGGGTTTTTCGGACTTTCGGTTTTTCTTCATT
>CAYXUI010000093.1:0-4520 GCA_964468195.1 uncultured Oscillospiraceae bacterium
GTCTGGAAGCTTTGGCAGGAGAACGCTCCGTTTTGCGCCGGTGCCGCCAGGTCCTAATCTCCAACCCGGGCAGTGTGCTCCATTCTATCTGTCCGGATCCTGAAAAGCTGACCATGGAGCAGGTGCTTCAGGCCCAGGACGCCGGTGACCCGGAAGTGAATCTTGCCATGGAAGATGTTCTGGATTATCTGGGTATCGCCCTGGCCAATACCATCAACCTGCTCAGCCCCCGGATGGTGATTCTGGACGGGCGGCTGTTCCACCTGCAACGCAATCAGAATCTGCTGATCCAGGCGGTGGAGCGGAATATGTTTCAGGTTCATGTGGGCAAGACCCAGTTTTCCTTCCTCCCCTTCGATCCGGTCCGGGGTGCAAAAGGTGCCGCAGCCGTGGTCATTCGGGAATTGCTTCTCAACAGCGATTTGTAAAAAAGCAGATCCGGCATATGCCGGGTCTGCTTTTTTGCATAATGCACAAATGAAAAGGTTTCCAATTTACACTATTGCTGAAAAGCATTGCCACCTTCCAGAAAAGCATTGACTTACCGTTGGTTCTAATCTAAAATAAAACCATAAAAAAGGGCGCCGCCAAAATGCGCCTTTTCTTGCCCCTTAATTTATTAAACCTTTTAACAAATCAAGTGGAGGATCTGAATTATGCCACTGGTACCTATGAGAGCCATTTTGGAGGCTACTGAAACCTATAACTATGCCCAGGGCGCATTCAATGTCAACGCTGTGGCCCAGGCCAAGGCCGTCATCGAAGTTCACGAAATGTTCCGCTCTGCCGCCATCATTCAGGGCGCAGATCTGGCCAACGCTTTCATGGGCGGCCGGACTGACTTCGCCAACGGCACTCTGGAAGACAAGAAAGTGGGCGCCAACAACATCGCCAAGGCAGTCAGGCAGTACGCCGAAAACACCCCCATCCCCGTAGCCCTGCACCTGGATCACGGCAAGAACATCGATTCCTGCGTGGCCGCCATGGACGGTGGCTACACCTCCGTGATGATCGACGGTTCCAGCCTGCCTTTTGAAGACAACATCGCCCTGACCCGGGAAGTGGTCAAACTGGCCCACGAACGTGGTGTCACCGTGGAAGGTGAACTGGGCGTGCTGGCTGGTGTGGAAGACCATGTGTTCTCCACCACCTCCACCTACACCAATCCCCTGGATGCCGTGGAATTCATTAAAAAGACCGGCGTGGATGCTCTGGCCATTTCCTATGGCACCAAGCATGGCGCCAACAAGGGTGCCGGTGCCGTCATTCGCAAGGAGATCGCCATTGCCACAAAGGAGTGCCTGCGCCACGAAGGCATCTTCTGCGCTCTGGTTTCCCATGGTTCTTCCACCGTCCCCCAGTACATCGTGAACGAGATCAACGCACTGGGCGGCACTATCACCAACGCCCACGGCATTCCCAAGGATCAGCTGAAGGAAGTTTCCAAGCTTGGCATCGCCAAGATCAATGTGGATACCGATATCCGTCTGGCCGTCACCCGGAATCTGCGGGAACTATTCTGGTATACCCCCGAACTGCGGACCCACGAATCCATCCGACCCATTTATGAGCTGCTGGAAACCAAAACTTCCGACTTTGACCCCCGTGTGTTCCTGACCCCCATCATGGATACCGTCATGTACGGCAACATTCCCGACGAAGATGTGTCCCTCATCGTAAACGCCATTGAAAAGGGCGTGAAGGAAGCTGTCGGCACCCTGATCGTGGATTTCGATTCTTACGGCAAGGCACCTCTGGTGGAGCATGTGACACTGGAGAAAATGGCTGAGCGCTACCGCAAGGCCGGTATCTGAGGGGGAAATCGCAATGCCCAACAATATGCTGATCGTCCACGGAGGCGGTCCCACCGCTGTGCTCAACTGCTCTTTGTTTGGAGCCATTGATGAGGCGAAGAAAAGTGGGAAAGTCGGCAGGATCTACGGCGCACTGGGGGGAATGCGGGGCGTTCTGACGGAGCAGTTTCTGGAACTGGATACCATTTCCGATTCGGATCTGGCTCTGCTGAAAATGACCCCCGGCTCTGCAATCGGCACCTCCCGGGACGCCATGGAAGCAGAAGATTACGCCAATGTTGCCCAGATCCTGAAAAAGCGGGACATCCGCTTTGCCCTGTTCAACGGTGGCAACGGCACCATGGACACCTGCGGCAAAGTCTACCGTGCCTGCAAGGATGCGGGGCTGGACATTCTGGTTGCGGGAATCCCCAAAACCATGGATAACGATATCGCCGTTACCGACCACACGCCGGGATTTGCCAGTGCTGCCCGGTATCTGGCCGGAACCGTTCAGGAAATTTGCGCAGATATCCGGTCCCTGCCCATCCATGTCTGCATCATCGAAGCCATGGGCCGCAATGCCGGATGGATCACCGCCTCTGCCGCACTGGCTTCCGAGAATCCGGCGTTTTGCCCGGAACTGATCTACCTGCCGGAGCGGGACTTTTCGGAGGATGCTTTCCTGGCCGATGTGGAAAAGCACTGGGCCAAAGGCAAGGGTGTGGTAGCCGTCGTCAGCGAAGGCATCCATGGTGCGGATAACCGCAGTCTGGTGCCCCCTATTTTCCAAACCGGACGCTCCGTGTATTTCGGCGATGTTTCCGCCCATCTGGCACAACTGGTCGTCAAAGAACTGGGTATCAAGGCAAGAAGTGAAAAGCCGGGGCTTGCCGGCCGGACCTCTATTTTCTGGCGCAGCGACATTGACTGCCAGGAAGCAGAACTGGCAGGGCGGGCCGCTGTCCGGGCCGTTCTGGAGGGGCAGACCGGTGTCATGCCGGCACTGCGCCGCCTGAGCAACGATCCTTACGAAAGTGAGATGTTCCTAGTTCCCATCGAACAGGTCATGCTGACGGAGCGCATTCTGCCGGAACAGTACATCAACGCTGCCGGAAACGGCATTACCGATGCATATATTCAGTGGTTGCGCCCCCTGATGGGACAGCCACTGCCCCAATTTGCATCTTTCCAGAAAAGCTGAGGAGAAAAACAGATGAAACATATTTTTCTGAATCTCAAGCGTTTTGACGTTCCCACCTGTTATGGCGGCGTCAACCGCATCGCCCCCATGAAAGACTGGGGCGGCTACATTGTAAAAAACACCCAGGAAGGGCTGAAGCACTATAATCCTTCCGAAGTGGAATTCGTGCAGTACTTCCCGGAAGCCCACCTGCTCAGCGCCGTGGATGCCCGGTGTGACAATAGTCCGGTGCAGGTCGGCTGTCAGAGCGTATACCGGATGAACACCGCCGTTGGTGGCAACTTCGGTGCCTTTACCACCAACCGCCCTGTCTCCGCCATGCTCTCCTGTGGCGTCAATGCCACTATCATCGGCCACTGCGAAGAGCGCAACGACAAAATGGGCATTCTGGCTGATGCCGGTGTCACCGATACCAAAGCCGTAAACCGTCTTCTGAATCAGGAGATCAAACTGGCGGTGGAAAATGGCATGACCGTTCTGTACTGCATCGGCGAGAAGGACACCGAGCTGGATCGCTGGCAGGACGTCCTCCGGGAGCAGCTGGAAATCGGTCTTGCCGGTGTGGACACCTCCAGGGTGGTCATCGGCTATGAGCCCATCTGGTCTATTGGCCCCGGCAAGACCCCCGCCGGCAAAGAATACATCACCAAGATCGCCCGGTTCATTAAAGAAGTGATCCCCGGCATCGATGTGGTCTATGGCGGTGGTCTGAAGGTGGACAACGCCGAAATGCTGGCCTCCATCGAAGAAATTGACGGCGGTCTCATTGCCCTGACCCGTTTCCAGGGAGAGATCGGTTTCTATCCCGAGGAATACCTGCAGATCATCCGCACCTATCTTGGCAAATAAGGAGTAACGCAATATGAAACTTGATTTTGAATACGGCCACGGCCTGATGAGCGCCGAACTGCCAGACAACACCGATGTGTTCATCCCCGGCAAAACCGTTCCTGACCCGGAATGTCTGCCTCAGGATTGGGACAGCCTTTACGCTGCCACCCTGGAATCCATCCGCAACCCCATGGGTATGCCTCCCCTGCGGGAGCTGGCTGCCCCGGGAAAGACCGTTGTCTTTGTCATCCCTGACATTGTCAAAGGCGGCTGCCAGCCCACTGCCCACCGGAAAGTTTCCATTTCCGCCTGTCTGGAAGAACTCTACGCCGGTGGTGTCCGGAAAGAGGATATCCTGCTGCTGTTCTCCAACGGCCTGCATCCCAGAGCCACGGAAAGTGAAATGAAGCAGATCCTGGGAGAAAAACTCTTCAACGAATTCTACTGGACCAACCAGATCACCTCCCATGACTCCGAAGATTATGAGCACATGATCGATCTGGGCACCACCAGGCGGGGCGACCCGGTGCTGATGAACAAGTATGTCTTTGACTGCGACATTCCTATCCTCATCGGCCACACCCAGGGCAACCCCTACGGCGGTTACTCCGGCGGTTATAAGCACTGCTCCACCGGTATCACCCACTGGAGAAGCATCGCTTCCCACCATGTGCCCAAGGTCATGCACCGGG
>CAYXUI010000094.1:0-4465 GCA_964468195.1 uncultured Oscillospiraceae bacterium
GCGAACATAAAAGCCTCCTGCGAAAGCAGGAGGCTTTTTCTTGCGCTTTTTGAAATTGAAAGTTAGAATGACCCTAGGGGACGGATTCCCTGTCCCGTTTGCGCAGAACGTCCTGTTTGTTATCCTGATCAAGCGGTAGTGCGCGGAGGGATCCTGGCACCCATTCGCTTTGGTTCAACTATAAGTGCCCACGGGATGGCAGGCGTATGGGCTTTTGTTTTTAAGATTCATTTCCATTCCTCTGAAATAGTCTTGCTCAATTTCCCAATTGTGCTATAATAGCTCAAAAGAACAAGGAGGAAATGCCATGAAAGCCTTAACTTATCTGGAGAAGGGGAAATTTGCTCTGACGGAAAAGTCGGTGCCTGAAATTCAAAATCCCCGGGATGCCATCGTCCGGGTGACCCTGGGCTCCATTTGCACCAGTGACCTGCACATCAAGCATGGCAGCGTGCCCAGAGCGGTTCCTGGTGTTACGGTTGGCCATGAGATGGTCGGTGTGGTGGAGCAGGTGGGTTCCGCAGTGAAAACCGTAAAACACGGGGACCGGGTGACGGTGAATGTGGAGACCTTCTGCGGGGAGTGTTTCTTCTGCCAGCATGGCTATGTGAATAACTGTACCGATGAAAACGGCGGCTGGGCCCTGGGCTGCCGCATTGACGGCGGACAGACGGAATTTGTCCGGGTGCCTTACGCTGACCAGGGTCTGAACAAAATTCCGGACAATGTTAGCGATGAGCAGGCGCTGTTTGTAGGGGATGTCCTGGCTACCGGCTTCTGGGCGGCCCGGATCTCGGAAATCAAACAGGAAGATACCGTCCTCATCCTTGGTGCAGGGCCGACAGGCATTTGTACACTGCTGTGTGTTATGTTGCAGAAACCAAAACGCATTATCGTCTGCGAAAAGGACCCGGCAAGAGTCCAATTTGTCAGGGAGCGTTACCCGGAAGTGTTGCTGTGCCTGCCGGAGAATTGTGAAGAATTTGTCCGCATCCATTCCGACCACGGCGGTGCGGATGTGGTTCTGGAGGTTGCCGGCGCAAAGGATACCTTCCAGCTGGCCTGGAAGTGCGCCCGGCCCAATGCCATTGTCACGGTGGTGGCGCTTTATGACGAGCCCCAGATCTTGCCCCTGCCGGATATGTATGGGAAAAACCTGACCTTCAAAACTGGTGGCGTAGACGGCTGCGACTGCGCCGAAATCCTCAGATTGATTGGGGAAGGCAAAATTGATACCACGCCGCTCATCACCCACCGCTTTCCTCTGACCGATATCGAAGAAGCCTACCGCATTTTTGAAGAGAAACTGGACGGGGTCATAAAAATTGCCATTACCCCCTGAGGAACGTTGACAATTGACAGTGGACAGCTTTCGTAAATTCCATAAAAAATCCCCGGCCTTGTGTGAAGATTCTTCCACAAGGCCGGGGTTATTCTTTATTTATAGAGGATACCGTTTTTTTCGGACATCCGCCAGAGGGTGATGCCGATGACCAGGCAGCAGCTTTCGGCTACAGCCACGGTGAACCAGATGAACTCGCTGCCAAAAATCAGGGGCAGGAAGTTGATGCACAGGAAATTGAACACCAGACTCCGGCAGATGTTCAAAATCAAAGCGTACTGGGTCCGCTTGGTGGAGAACAGGTAGGAGGCCAGCACAGCGCTGTTCACAGCGAAAACGTAGTTCAGGCAATACTTGGGCAGCGCATTCACAACTAGGGCGTGGGCTTCCGCATCGGCACCGAAGAGGGTACACACCGGACCGCCAATGAAGAAGGTCAGGCCAAAAGCTGCCAGACCGCCGATGGCTGCCATGGTCAAACCGCTGCGGAAGTAGAATTTCAGGCTCCTATCGTCCCTGGCACCATAACTCAGGCCATAAAGGGGCTGCATACCACCGGCCAGACCATACATCAGTGAAGCGAACAGGGAACAGGCATAGCCGATAACGGAGTAAGCATTGACGGCGGTATCTCCCAAAAAGCCCAACAACATCCGGTTCATGGAATAGGTGGTGATGGGAGCGGCAAACTGGGACACCATCTCCGGCAGGCCCCGGATGACGATCTTCTTCAACAGGCTAATCTTGGGGGTGAAACGCTGGAAGCGGAGCTGACCCTTCTTCCGCAGGAAGTGGCTCAGCAGGACGCAAATGGCCACCAGAGAGGAAAAGCCTGTGGCAAAGGCAGCACCGGCGATGCCCTTTTGCAGGGGGAATACGGCAATGTAGTCGGCAAGGATATTCACGGTGACGCAGACCACCGCCGTCACGGAGCACAGACTGGGAGCTCCGTCATTGCGGCAGTAGCTGGCAAGACAGGTGTACAGTCCGGAGGGAATGGCGAACACGGAGTACCAGAACACGTAGTCGGCCACCATATCCCGGTAGGTATCATTGGCACCCAGCAGGGTGGCAATGCCCTTGGCGCAGGTGGTGCCCAGAATGGTCAGCAGGCCAAAAATGGCCACCACGGTGGTGAAGGAGTGCATGAACACCTGATTGGCGCCCTTTACGTCCCCACGGCCCAAACGGACGGCCGCCACAGCCACGCCGCCGATGGAGAACAGCACAGCGATGGCCCCTACGATCATCACATAGGGCATGGCCAGGCTCACGGCACCCAGAGCATTGGTGCCCACGCCGTTGCCCACGAACATGCCGTCCACAATGGTCAGAATGAAGAAGCTGGCATTGCTGAGCATGGCGGGGAGAATGTATTTGGATAAGTTTTTCTTTTGTTCTTTCATAGTGTCTTTCATGGAAAATTATTGGTTCCTTTCTTCAAACCAGGCTTTGCAGAAGGCGGCAATGGCGGGGATCTGCACCTTGATCTCCTTGCCGTTTACCTGACGGCCGGAAGTATTGATACACAGGTGGTAGTTCTCTTTGGCACCCCACTTCTGTTCGGTGATGGTCTCATAGTAGTCTTTGCGCTGACGCTCGGTGGATTTGATGAGCTTTTGCAGTTCCTTATCGGAAAGATGCTCCTCCACGGAAGCCTTGAAGCGGCAGCGCTTCATCTTGCTGTCCATGTCGGCATAGACGAAGAGGTTCAGAGGATCCAGATCCTTCAGCACAATATCGGCACAGCGGCCCACGATGACGCAGTTCTGCTTTGTGGCCAGTTCCTTGAGCACTTCTTCCTGAGCCTGAAAGATCTTCTGATAGTTTTCACTGTAAACGTTGCTGACACCGAAGGTGCGGCCATAGGTGATGGGGTAGGCTTTGGGAATGGAATTTTCCACCACACTTTTGACGTATTCCTCTGCCAGCCCGCTTTTCTGGGCGATGGCGGAGAGGATCTCCTCATCATAGTAGGCGTACCCCAGAGCCTCTGCTAGGCGCTTGCCCAGTTCCCGGCCACCGGAACCGAATTCCCGACCGATGGTAATGATATTCATAGACACTCCTTCTTCCTTTTTGGATTCTACTGGGATTATACTATTGAAATTCCCATAACGCAACAGTTTTCTGGCAGGCAGTGGGGAGGGAAAAGCCAGACGTTACAGGAAACGGCGGCCCCGGTGTCCCTGAAATGCGCTTGGCTCTCCTGCGAGGAAGCTGGCCGAAGTCTTTGATTTCGGTCTGACAGGGTAAAAAGAAACCCTCCCCCTTTGGGGGAGGCAGGGTTCGTCACTGACGGCAAACAGGGATGACCGAAAGGCCATCCCTGTTCTTATGGATTGTTGACTTACACCATTGCGGCGGTGATGATGGCCATCTTGTAGACCTCGTCGGCGTTGCAGCCACGGGACAGGTCGTTGATAGGAGCGGCCAGACCCTGCAGGATGGGGCCGTAAGCCTCGAAGCCACCCAGACGCTGGGCAATCTTGTAGCCGATGTTGCCGGCTTCGATGGTGGGGAAGATGAAGGTGTTGGCATAGCCAGCCACGGGGGAGCCGGGGAACTTCAGCTGGCCCACTTCGGGAGCCACGGCGGCGTCGAACTGCATCTCGCCGTCGATAGCCAGCTCGGGAGCCATTTCCTTGGCCACGGCGGTAGCATCGTGGCTCAGCTTCACGGTGCCGCCCTTGCCGGAACCGTTGGTGGAGAAGCTCAGCATGGCGACCTTGGGATCGATACCGAAGACCTTGGCGGTGTTGGCAGTCTCGATGGCAACTTCAGCCAGCTTCTGGGCAGCGGACAGAGTTACATTGCCTTCCTTGTCAACGCTGTCTTCGTAGCTCAGGTTGATGGCGCAGTCGCCCATGGCCAGCTTTTCTTCGCCACGGACCATGATGAAGCAGGAGGACACCAGGTGAGCACCCTTCTTGGTCTTTACCAGCTGCAGAGCGGGACGGACAGTATCGGCGGTGGAGTAGGTAGCGCCGCCCAGCAGGGAATCAGCGTAGCCCATCTTTACCAGCATGGTGCCGAAGTAGTTGCCCTTGCTGAGTGCCTTGCGGCAGTCCTCAGCGGACATCTTGCCCTTGCGCAGTTCCACCATCTTCTCGACCATGGCGT
>CAYXUI010000095.1:0-4450 GCA_964468195.1 uncultured Oscillospiraceae bacterium
TCCGAAAAGGTATTGCGCATGAGTCCCCAGCGGGTGATGTAGCGCATTCTGCCCAGCAAGGCGTAAAATTCATTGGCCATGGGTAAGCTCCTCGATTCTCTTCGGCAATTCGCCGGTGGTTTCACAAAAACAGGTCTCACTCCCGCCTGCATCCATTAGATCACACCGATCCCGGAATCCCCAGAGAACGCTGAGACAGGGTACCCCGGCATTTTTTGCCGTCAGGATATCCACCTCACTGTCGCCTACATAAATGCACCGGTCAGCCCCGATGGCTTCCATGGCTTTGTGCACCATATCCGGAGCCGGTTTCCGGGGGCAGTCCGGCCTTTCTCCCAGTGCATAGATCCCGGGGAAATACCGGGCGCAGAGGGCCTTCACGGCGGCATCCGGCTTGTTGGAGACGATGGCAATGGGATATTTTTCTCCCAATTGTGCCAATGCCTCCGGAATCCCGGTATAGGGCCGGGTCTTGATCTGACAATGCGCAGTATAATAGGGCTTATAGATTGCCAGCACCCGCTGGATTTCTTCCTCTGCCGCTCCTTCGGGAAGGGCCAGGCGGATTTGATTGTAAGCTCCGTTGCCCACGAACCGCCGCAACTGCGTCAGCGTCCGCTCCGGATAGCCGCAGGTGGTCAGAGCATGGTTGGTGGCATCCAGCAGGTCTTCCAAAGTATCCAGCAAGGTGCCATCCAGATCAAAAATCACACCGGTCATACCAGTCCCCCCCGATTTTTCAGCACCCGGATGTCTTCTCCCACAAAGGTCAGCCGCTGGAAGCTGCCGTGGAGCCGGGAGGCGATCTGAGGGGAGTACCGGCGACTCATTTCGTCCACATTCAGGTTGGTAGAGATCACTATGGGCTTGCCCATCAAAATCCGGTCATTCAGCAGAGAGTACAGCGCCGCCGTGACGAACTGCCCCGGCATTTCCGTACCCAAATCGTCCACGATGAGTAAATCGCAGTCCAGAAATTTTGCCGCTTCCCGGCGGTTTTCTTCACTGGGAGCAAATTTCGCCTGTTCCAGCTTGGAAAACAGGTGATTTGCCGTTTCGTACACCACGCTGCATCCCCGGTCCGCCACCGCTCTGGCAATACAGGCGGAGAGGAAGGTCTTGCCCAGTCCCGTGCCGCCGACGAACAGCAGGTTGCCGGACTGCTGACTGAAGGTCAACGCATAAGTACGGCAGATTTTGAAATTCCGCTCCATAATGGCCCGGGGGCTGGCACCGATCTTGGGATCGATGCGGTCAGGGTAATATTCCAAGCGGAACTGATTGAAGGCTTCTTTGCTGCCGGAGAGGATGGAAATTTCCTTCTTCTGCTCCTGACGGCACAGTTCCCGGAGGCATTCGCACATGGTCGTGCCCATATAGCCGCTGCCGCCGCAGATATCGCAGACAGGACTTTCGTCCAGATATCCCGGCTCAAAATATTCCATAGCCAGGTTTTCCCGCTCCTGCTGCAAGCGGAGGTTTTCCTGCCGGACTTTTTCCAGCAGTTCCCGGCCGTCGCTGCCCTCTAAGAAGGCCGCCTGGGCGGCCTGGGCCATGGTGCGGCGCAGCTGCATATCGATTTCCCGGATCCGGGGCACCTGCCGGTAGGCTTCCGCCAGATGTTGCCGGTTTTCGGATTCCCGGTCTTCCTTGGCCTGGGCCAGACGATTCCTCGCCCGCTTGACCACTTCTGCACTGTATGCCATGGCTTATCCCTCCTGCAATACTCTCTGGATGGCTTCCAACTCCGCTGCACCCAGCTGGCCGGAAGCGCCCTTGGGCACGCCGCCCTTCTGGTCGCCGTTGCGGACATCCTCTGCCGTCCGCAGGCCCTGCTGATGCCAGCGCTGTAAGATCTTGTTCATGTAGGCCCAGTTTAAGCCACCGGTGTTCAGGCAGGTGCGCTCATAGGCCATGGTGATCATTTCCTCGTCCACACCCATGTCCAGCCAACTCTGGGCATACCGCTCTTCAGCGGCGGTAAGAGACCGCCCACGGATCTGCAAAATGTTCATCAGCCGGTACAGTCGGCTGTTGCGGACATTTTGCGCCTGAATAAAGGCCGCCGCTTCCTCCACGGTGTCGATGCCCCGTTCTGCCCAGGCGTAGGCTTCTTTCTCGATCATCCGCAAACTGGGATTGCGCATGGAGCCCTTCTGCCGGGCCCGATCCTTGCAATAGCACACCAGCACGGAGATCAGATCCGGCGTCATCCCCAAATACCGGACAAAGCCCAGCAGGATCTTCAGTTCCTCCGTATTCAGGCTCCGGCCCAGCAGCCGCTGGACTTCCCCGTAAAGGCCCCGGAAAGAATCATCTCCATCCATGGCGGTGAGCACATCTCTTTCCGAGTAGGTGGGCCGTTCCCCGGGGGCGATGCGGCTGGGGCGTTCGTCCGATTGCAAACCCAGCTGCCGCAGAGTTGCCCCGGCGCAGCTGAGACGGGTGGTATTTAAGTTCAGCTCCCGCTCGGCATTTTCCAGCCGGTTGCCGCACTGCAAGTACAGGTACAGCAACGCTGCATCCGGACTGGCGGCAGACAGGAGTTTTTTGACATCGTATTCTTCCATTTTCAAGTCAGTGGTGATCATGGGACACATTCCTCACAAATAACGCTAGTTGCAGACATTATAGCACATTTTTCTTTCGGGGACAACGGGCAAGGGCAGGAGAATTTTGCAAAATTTTCAAACCGACTTTCCGTCCCCCACGACCGAAGGCTGAAAAATTCCAGTGCTTTCCCCTTGCTATTTGCCGTCGGATGCAGTAAAATAAGGGGTAGTGATTTTTTTGAAAGAGGCGATACTATGGCTAAACTGGCATTTGATAACGACAAGTATCTGCAAACCCAGTCCGCCCACATCCGGGACCGGATCGCCCAGTTCGGCGGCAAGCTGTATCTGGAATTTGGCGGCAAGCTCTATGACGATAACCACGCCGCCCGGGTGCTGCCGGGCTTCCAGCCGGACAGCAAACTGCGGATGCTGTTGCAGTTAAAAGATCAGGTGGAAATGGTCATCGCCATCAACGCCGACGATATTGAGAAGAACAAAGTCCGGGGCGACCTGGGCATCACCTACGATCGGGATGTGATCCGCCTTATTGATATTTTCCGTAGCTTCGGTCTCTACGTTTCCAGCGTGGTGCTGACCCGTTACCACGGTCAGAATCTGGCCAAGGCTTTCCAGTCCCGTCTGGAAGGGCTGGGCATCCGGGTATACCACCACTATGATATTGAAGGCTACCCCAACAACACCGCCCACATTGTCAGCCCCGATGGCTTCGGCAAGAACGATTACATCGAGACTACCCGTTCTCTGGTGGTGGTCACCGCCCCCGGCCCCGGCAGCGGCAAGCTGGCTACCTGCTTGAGCCAGCTGTATCACGAGCACGAGCGGGGCAATACCGCTGGCTATGCCAAGTTTGAGACTTTTCCCATCTGGAACCTGCCCATTAACCACCCGGTGAATCTGGCCTATGAAGCCGCCACGGCAGACCTGAACGATGTGAACATGATCGACCCCTTCCATCTGGATGCCTACGGGGTCACCACCGTCAACTACAACCGGGACGTGGAAGCTTACCCCGTGCTGGTGGCGATTTTCGAGAAAATTCTGGGTCACTGCCCCTACAAGTCCCCCACGGACATGGGTGTAAACATGGTAGGCAACTGCATCATTGACGACGAAGCCGCCCGTTACGCCTCCCGGCAGGAGATCATCCGCCGGTATTATGAAGCCCAGTGCGACCAGAAGAAGGGCAAAGCCGTGGAAGAAGCCCTGCGGAAGCTGGAACTGCTGATGCGCAAGGCTGGCATCACCGCCGCCGAGCGGAAAGTGGTCTCTCCCGCGCTGGAGCGTGCGGAAGAGACCGGCGCTCCCGCCGCTGCCATGGAGCTGCCGGACGGCACCATCGTCACCGGCAAGACCTCCGACCTGCTGGGTGCTTCCTCCGCCTTGCTGCTGAACGCTTTGAAGGCCGTCGGCGGTATGCAGAGCGACCTGCACCTGATCTCCCCCATTGCGCTGGATCCCATCCAGCATTTGAAGGTAGCCCATCTGGGCAACCGGAACCCCCGGCTCCACACCGATGAGACCCTCATTGCCCTGTCCATTTCCGCTGCCACCAATCCCATGGCGGAATATGCCATGCAGCAGCTGGACAAGCTCCGGGGTTGCGATGTCCACTCCTCCGTGATCCTGTCCCCGGTGGATGAGCGCACCTTTAAGCGTCTGGGCATCAATTTGACCTGCGAACCCCGGTTCCAGGGATAAGAAACACGCCCCCGGGCATGCTGAAAATCAGCGTGTCCAGGGGCTTAGCCTTCCCCTTTGGGGAAGGTGGCCGAGCGATAGCGAGGTCGGAAGAGGGTGCTCCCCCTGCCGTGGAATGTTTCTTTCTTGTCGCTGAACAAGAAAGTAACCAAAGAAGTCAGCCAAAGGGGCGTTGG
>CAYXUI010000096.1:0-4260 GCA_964468195.1 uncultured Oscillospiraceae bacterium
ATCGGTGCCACCACCTTTGCCGAGTACCGCAAGTACATCGAAAAGGATGCGGCTCTGGAGCGGCGGTTCCAGCCGGTGTCCGTGTCGGAGCCTACCATCGAAGAAGCCAGCCAGATCCTGCAGGGCATTGCCAAGGCCTATTCCGATTTCCACGGCGTGGAGATCTCTCCGGAAATTGCCCACCAGTGCGTGGTGCTGTCCGAGCGGTACATTACCGACCGGTTCCTGCCGGATAAGGCCATCGATCTGCTGGACGAAGCCTGCTCCGATGTGAATCTGCAATGCAAGGAAATTTCCCAGCTGGCAGAGCTTAAAAAGGAGCGGGACGACTACGAGCTGGAGCTGCGGATGCTCAACGAGGATACGGAAAATACCAACTACGAGCGTATCGCCACCCTCCGCTCCAAGCTGATGCAGCTGGCACTGAAAATTGAAGATCTGGAAGAGAAGCCCAAGCCTGCCGTGACCATGGAAAACCTAGCCCGGATCATTGAGCTGTGGACGAAAATTCCCGCTTCCAAGATCAAAGCCCAGGAGTATGAGCAGATCAAGGGGCTGTCTGTCCGGTTGAAGCATCACATCGTGGGTCAGGACGAGGCTGTGGATGCCGTGTCCCGGGCCATCCGCCGGAACCGTGTGGGCATTTCGCCCAAGAAGCGGCCGGTGTCCTTCATCTTCGTTGGCCCCACCGGTGTGGGCAAGACGGAGCTGGTCAAGCAGCTGGCGAATGACATGTTTGACGATGTGGATGCCCTGATCCGGCTGGATATGTCGGAGTACATGGAAAAACACACCGTCTCCAAGCTCATCGGTTCCCCTCCCGGTTATGTGGGTTATGACGAGGCAGGACAGCTGACGGAAAAGATCCGCCGCCGCCCTTACTCCGTGGTGCTCTTTGACGAGATCGAGAAGGCCCATCCCGATGTGCTGAATGTACTGTTGCAGGTGCTGGACGATGGCCGCATTACTGACGCTCAGGGCCGGGTGGTGAATTTTGAAAATACCATCATCGTCATGACCTCCAATGCCGGTTCCGAAGGCCGGGTGGGTGGTCTGGGCTTTGGCCGGGCAGAAACGGATATGGTTCGGGAAAAGACTATGAAGGCACTGCGGGAGTTCCTGCGGCCGGAGTTTATCAACCGTGTGGATGAGATCATCACCTTCAACCACCTGACGGAAGAAAACTTCCTTGGCATTGCGGATATTATGCTTGCCGAGCTGAAAGACAGCCTGTCCAATCGTGGCCTGACCCTGACCTGGAATGACGAACTGCGGCAGCTGCTGGTGAAGAAGGCTTACTCCCAGGTCTATGGTGCCCGGAATCTCCGCCGCACCATCCAGCGGGAACTGGAAGACCCCATCAGTGAGGCCATTATCGATTCCTTTGAAAAGCCCATGTCCAGTATCCACATTGCAGTGGAAGAGGACAAGGTGAAGCTGGAAATTCAATAAAGCAAAACAGGCGGAGAATTTCTTCGCCTGTTTTTTGTAAGATTTCCGATTGTTGTGCGTCCAATAGATGAAGGAGGTGAGAGCGTGAAGGAATTTGAGGAAGTCTACAGACTGTATTTTCGGGATGTGGAGCTGTACTTACGGGCTATCTGCCATGAGGAAACCCTGGCGGAGGAACTGACGGAGCAGGTCTTCTTTCAGGCATTGAAAGCACTGCCCACTTTCCGGGGGGACTGCGATATCCGCACCTGGCTGTGCGCCATGGGCAGAAATGCCTATCTGTCCCATTTGCGCAAAACGAAACCCAGCGTGGATATCGAGGAAGTCCAGATACCGGATCCCCGGCGGTCTGTGGAGGAACGGACGGAGGATCGTGACCAGGCTATGGCCATCCATCGTATTTTGCACGATCTTCCGGAACCATACAAAGAAGTCTTCTCTCTGCGGATCTTCGGACAGCTCTCCTTTGGGGACATCGGAGCCCTATTCGGACGGTCGGCAAACTGGGCCTGCGTGACCTATCACCGGGCCAGACAAAAAATTCAATCGGAAATGGAGGAACAACTATGAATATTACCTGTAACGTGATCCGGGATCTTCTGCCACTGTATGCAGAAGATATGGTCAGTAATGACAGCAAAAAGCTGGTGGACGACCACCTGTGCCACTGTGACAAGTGCACCAAGGAACTGGCGGAACTGGTGAAGACCCCCAAAGTCCCTCTGGACGTGGAGCCTGCCAGTTTGAAGCGAGTTGGGAATACCATTCGCCGCATAAAAATTCTGGCGGTGATGGCGGCAGTATTCCTGCTGGCGACGGTGGTTCTGAGCGTGAGTTTATTCTTGGATGCAACGGTATATCTGACGGCAGAACAGGCGGTGGTCAGTACGGAAGTGATGGAAGATGGAGATATCCGCATTCGGTGTTCCGGTCTGCTTACGGGAATCGGAAGCCTTGGAGATGGAGAGGAAACCGGAAATTGGGGCGTTATCGCCTATACCCGTATGGGCAAGCTTCTTACCGGAGCGGGAGGCACCTATGTTTCGGAGTTTACCCTGGAGGGTGGAGCGGATACCCGAAACCTCTGGTACTGCAATGCCAAAACCGGCATCGGGGAGACCCTCCTGTGGGATGCCGGGAAAGACTATGATGGCGCACCTCTGGCACAAGTGAATTATCATCTGGCCTATTATTTCGCCGGTGTGCTGGCCTTGGGAGTGGTGCTTCTCCTGCTGAGCCGGGTGCTTAAGGGAAAGTGGCAGGGAGAACTGTGCTTCCGGTTGGGTGCCCTGGCGGCTTGCAACGGCGTGTCCATCCTGATCGTCAGTGCCGGGCAGTTTATGGAGATTTGGGGCGAGTTTGCGGAGAACTTTCAAAAGGGGTTGACCCTGACGGTGCCCATGGTATTGAGCGTGCTGTTTGTACGGCAAATTCTTCTGCTGCGGAAACAGGATCAGGGATAAATATCTGCGGCGGGGTGGATGCCCCGCCGCATATTGCGTTTAGAAATCCAATTCGCCAAGCTTGTCTTCCAGCTTCCAGGCCACGTCTTCCATTTTGTTGGCTGCTTTGGCGGCCAAACGGCGGGTTGGATTATTCCGGGGCATCATCAGCACGGCAACGGCTCCTGCGGCGGCACCTAACCCTGCGGTGAAGGCCCAACTTTTTGCGTTCATGGGATTCCCTCCTTTCGTATCATTGCAACAGTAGTATGCCCGGAGAAAAATCATTCCCTTCTGGAATCTTTTCACTTCCACTTTCCGGAAAATGTGATACAATAAAAGAAAAGCGGAGGCGGTACCCATGGATACTTTGCAGGAGAAGATCCGAAAAACCAAAAACCCCAGTGTGCTTCAGCTGTCACTGCCAGCAAGCCAGTTGCCGGAACATATTCTGGCGGAAGAAGATGGCACCGGGGCAGCCTACGCCCGGTTCTGCCGGGAACTGATGACCCACCTGAAAGGTACGGTTCCGGCGGTGCGGCTGAGCTTTTCGGCCTTTGCCCTGCTGGGCCATGACGGACTGTATCAGCTGAGCCAGACTTTGAAAGGGGCGAAGGAACTGGGGTATTATGTGATCCTGGATGCCCCGGAGATCCTGTCCCCGGAGGCTGCCGCTCAAACGGCGGAGGCGATTTTTGGAGCGGAGAGCCTGTATCTCTGTGATGGTCTGGTCATCGGCGGGTATCTGGGCAGCGATGTCATCAAGCCCTTCCTGCCTTACTGCAAAAAGGGAAAGAAAGATCTGTTCGTGGTGGCGAGAACAGCCAATAAATCCGCTCCTGAAATTCAGGATCTGCTGGCGGGTTCCCGGCTGGTACATATGGCGGCAGCGGACTACGTTTACCGCTATGGCGGCGATACCGCCGGGAAGTCCGGCTACACCCAGGTAGGCGTTCTGGCGGCGGCCAGCAGCGCGGAAAGCCTGCGAAATCTCCGGGTCAAGTATCCCAAACTGTTCCTGCTGCTGGATGGCTATGATTATCCCAATGCCAATGCCAAAAACTGCGCGGCGGCATTTGACAAATTCGGCCACGGCGCAGCAGTCTGCGGTACCGGCATGGCCACCGCCTGGAAACAGACAGACTCCGATGGAAAAGACTATCTGGATCACGCAATGTCCGCTGCAGAGCGGATGAAGAAGAACCTGACACGGTATGTGACCGTTCTGTAATAATGGCGAAAGCGCAGGGCGAAATGCCCTGCGCTTTTCTATCAAATGTGACTGTAGGGACGACCAGGCCGCCCGTTTGGTACGCAGGTAAGTCATCGGCGGGCGAAGCCCGTCTTGGCTCCCTCTCTGAGGGAG
>CAYXUI010000097.1:0-4225 GCA_964468195.1 uncultured Oscillospiraceae bacterium
ATTCTTTACCTCAATTTTACCAGAGGTATTGTTATTTTTGTAGCAAGAATGATGGCGCATTCCCACTTACTTTGTCCATTATAGCACTATTTCGGTGAATGTCAACACATTGCGGACACAATTCGTTCATGATTCCGTCATTTTTTCACCGGCATAAATTTAAGATTTAGCAAACTTTCTTAACTATCTTTCCTTCCTCTTTGCTGAAAACTCCGCCCATTCAGAACAATTCCAAAGGGGCGGAGTTTATATTTTTCAATTATTTTTCAAAGCCGTCAAACATGGAGGTGGAAGAGGATTCCCCAACTTTCCGTCCTTCCATGATGGCCGCAAACTGTTCGCCGGTCATGGATTCCTTTTCCAGCAGGAACTCCACCACCCGGTTGAGCTTGTCGGCATTCTCAGACAAGATCTTCCGGCAGTGGTCATAAGCCCGGTCGATGAGAGCCTTCACCTCGTCATCGATGGTGGCAGCGGTCTTTTCCGAATAGCTCTTGGTATTCTGATAATCCCGGCCGATGAACACCTCGCCATCATCCAGGTAGGACACGGTACCCAGCTTTTCACACATGCCGTACCGGGCAATCATATCCTTGGCCAGCTTGGTGGCCCGGTCGATGTCGTTGGACGCGCCTACGGAGATATCACCCAGGAACAGGGCCTCCGCCACACGGCCGCCCAGCAGAGAGACGATCTGCTCGTACATCTGGTTGCGGGTCATGTTGAAGGAATCGCCCCGGGGCAGGGACCAGGTGGATCCCAAAGACTGGCCTCTGGGAATGATGGTGATGTGCCGCACCGGGTCATGGGTGGGCAGGTTGTACATGGCCACGGCGTGGCCGGCTTCGTGGATGGCAGTCTCCTTCAAATCCTTGCGGATCTGGACACGGCTGCGCTTGGCGGGGCCTGCGGTAATCTTCATCAGAGCTTCGTTCAGATCTTCCATATTCAGCACCGGCCGGTCTTCCCGGGCGGCCAGAATGGCAGCTTCGTTGAGCAGATTGCTCAAGTCTGCACCGGTGAACCCGGAGGTGGCCCGGGCCACGGTTTTCAGGTCAACGGAACCATCCAGCTTCTTGTCTCTGGCGTGGACCCTCAGAATTTCCTCTCTGCCCTTCACATCCGGGCGGCCCACATGGATCTGCCGGTCAAACCGGCCGGGGCGCAGCAGAGCGGGATCCAGAATGTCCGGCCGGTTGGTGGCTGCCAGAACGATGACCCCTTCGGTGCGAGAGAAGCCGTCCATTTCCACCAGCAGCTGGTTCAATGTCTGCTCTTTTTCGTCATGGCCGCCACCCAAACCGCTACCGCGCTTGCGGCCCACGGCATCGATCTCGTCAATAAAGATGATGGCGGGGGCGATCTTCTTGGCCTGCTCAAACAGGTCACGGACACGGCTGGCGCCGACACCCACATACATTTCCACAAAGTCAGAGCCGGAAATGGACAAAAACTGCACATCCGCCTCCCCTGCCACCGCCCGGGCAAGCAGGGTCTTACCGGTACCGGGAGGGCCCACCAGCAGCATACCGTGGGGGATCTTGGCACCAATCTGGGTGAATTTCTCCGGATTCCGGAGGAAATCCACCACTTCCTGCAATTCTTCCTTTTCTTCGTCAGCACCGGCCACATCGGCAAAGGTGACCTTCTTTCCTTCCGGCACGCCCAGAGTGGTTCTGGCTTTGCCGAAGTTCTGCATGGGATTCCCGCTGTTGGCCCGGCTCATCATCATGGCCCAGACGAACAGCAGCACCAGTCCTGCCAGAATCAGGGGCAGCACCAGATCATACACAGAGAATCCCTCGTCGGGATAGTAGTGGTAGTATTCCAGAACCCCGGAAGCGGTCTGCTGCTCCAGCAGCTCGTGCATCTCCTGCTGGAATTCCTCCGGGTAGGCCAGCTTGGCAGAGACGATGCTTTCCCCGTTTACGGTGCCGTACAGCTCCATGGTGATCACATTGTCTTTCACTTCAAAGGCTTTCACCTGCTCCTTCTGGAACAGCTCCATCACAGTGGAGTAAGGAAGCTGATCGCTGTCCTTCTCAAACAGGCCACCAAGCCAGCTGAACAGGCTCACCAGCACCAGAAGGTAGACGATCATGGGGATAATTCTACGGTTTTTCAATGTTGGATAACTCCTTACGCTTGTTCATATACTTCCGGTTTCAGGATACCGATGTAGTCCAGATTCCGGTAGTGCTCATTATAATCCAGGCCGTAACCCACCACAAAGGCATTGGGGATCACGAAGCCGGTGTAGTCTGCTTTCAGGGTGATCTCGGGCTTTCTGCGCTCAGGCTTGTCCAGCAGCGTGCAGATTTTCACGGAAGCAGGTTCCTTTTCCAGCAAATGCTTCACGGTAAAGTCCAGAGAATTGCCGGTATCGAAAATATCCTCCAGGATCAGCACATGGCGGCCCTGAATGTCACTGGTCACATCCTGCCGGACAGTCATATGGGTAGACTCCGTTCCGGAGTAGGAGGAGATCCACATAAAGTCCATCTGGCAGGGCACATCGATCCTGCGGATCATATCCGCGTAGAAAATAGTCACGCCCTTCAGCACGCCCACCACGATGGGGTCTTTGCCTTCGTATTCCTTCGTCAGGATCTCACCCAGCTCGGCAATGCGGGCTTGGATCTGCTCTTTGGTCAGCAGGATCTTTTCAATATCTTGGTGCATAGTATGTTCCATGTTTATTCTCCCTTTGTCTCTTTTTTGATGAAACGAATGGTAACAGCAGGCAGGTTCTTTGCCGTCCTGTCCTGATGAACGCCGATGGAATAAACGCCCAGTATGCCGCCTTCGTCTGCAAGGACGGGGAGGCTGTCCCGCTGGGCCGCGGGGATCTTCCGGTCGATAAGGAGTTTTTTCAGGCTCTTGCTGCCGCCGGGAATACGGAGGGTATCGCCGCTTTGGCGGCTTCGCAGGATGATCCGGCCTTTCGGTACCACCGTGAAGGTGTCGGTGGTATTTAGGAGCTCTTCCGCCGGGGTGCAGAGCACTTCCCAGTCGGGGAGGACCGTTTTCCCGGGAATGGTAAGCACCGTTTCCAGAAGGGGCCCCTGTTGTTTCAGAACCTCCAGCCGATCATAGTTCCGGGCCACGGTGACATTGCCGGGCAGGGTGACTTTTGCCGACGGCCGTGGGGAATGGAGCAGGGCTTCCACCTGAGAAATGTGGGTCTCCTCCGGCTCTTTCACCCCGGCACCTTTCAAAAAGGAGCCGATCATCCGGCTTCGGATAGCCGGGTGCAATTGCTTCAGCTCCGGAACAGCAGGCAGATTTTCAAATTCCGCCGCCTGAGACAGGTATTCTTCCTCCTGCCGCAGTCCCAGGGCCATTTGGGAAAGATTTTCTCCGATTTTCGGATTTTCCTGCCGCAGCAGGGGCATCACATGATGGCGGATCCGGTTGCGGAGGAAAGCGTCGCTTTCGTTGGAGCTGTCCTCAATATGGGTTATGCACCACTCCTGCAGAAATGCTTCCACCTCCTGCCGGGTGATGGTCAGCATGGGGCGGATGACATTGCCGCTGACAGGAGCGATGCCCCCCAAGCCTTTCAATCCGGTGCCCCGGATCAGGTGCATCAGCACCGTCTCGGCGTTGTCATCGGCGGTGTGGGCGGTGGCGATCTTGCCGTTTAAGCTTCTCAAAAAGCCATACCGGGCATCCCGGGCGGCTGCCTCCAACCCTTTCTTCCCCGGTGTCACGCAGGCGGAACCAACGTGAAGAGGGATATCATACCGGTCGCAGAACGCTCTGACAAAGGCTTCATCACCGTCGGATTCTTCCCCACGAAGGTGGTGGTTAAAGTGGGCCGCCTCCAGATGAATGCCCAGACTTTCCTTTACCAGGTAGAAGGCAAAGGTCATGGCCACGGAATCCGCCCCGCCGGAGAGGGCACAAATCACGGTATCGCCGGGTTTTACCATCCCGGTTTTCCGGAGGGTGCGCAGCAGTTTATTCTGCATGTTTCCACTCCCGGTCGGTAAAGGTCTGATAGGGGCCGAACCATTGCAGTTTCACCGTGCCGGTTTCGCCGTGACGGTTCTTTGCCACGATGCACTCGGCAAGGCCCTTATCTTCGGTGTTTTCGTTGTAATATTCGTCACGATACAGGAACATAACAGAGTCTGCGTCCTGCTCGATGGCGCCGGATTCTCGCAAATCCGACAAAATGGGCCGCTTGTCCGTTCGGCTTTCCACCGCACGGGACAGCTGG
>CAYXUI010000098.1:0-4204 GCA_964468195.1 uncultured Oscillospiraceae bacterium
ATTGGGAAATAACAAATCGGCCAATGCCTGATAATCCATAGTTTTTTACCTCTATTCCACAGTATTCTAGCAAACAGTATAGCATAAGCACTCCGGGAAATCAAGAAGGGATTGGACAGGTAAGCGGCGGAACTTTTCCTTGCATCCTGTAGTGGGTTGTGGTAGAATAAACGTATTATTTCAGAATAAAAGGAACGTGACAGAAATGAGCGAAATGATTACCAACGAACCGAAAAAACGAATGCTCTCCGGCATCAAGCCCTCCGGCGACCTGACCCTGGGCTCCTACCTGGGTGCCGTGAAGAACTGGGCCGAGCGGGCAGACGAATTTGACTGTTACTACTTCATGGCAGACCTTCATGCCATTACCGTCCGGCAGAACCCGGCTGACCTGCGCCGCCGCACTTTGGAGCAGCTGGCACAGTATATTGCCTGCGGTCTGGATCCGGAGAAGAATACTCTGTTCATCCAGTCCCATGTCCACCAGCATGCAGAGCTGGGCTGGGTGCTGGACTGCTATTCCATGTTCGGCGAGCTGAGCCGCATGACCCAGTTCAAGGACAAGTCTGCCAAGAACGCCGATAATATCAATGGTGGCCTGTTCACCTATCCCAGCCTGATGGCGGCGGATATCCTGCTGTATCAGCCGGATCTGGTGCCCGTGGGTGAAGATCAGAAGCAGCATGTAGAGCTGTGCCACACCATTGCCCGGCGGTTCAACGGCGTTTACGGCGATGTGTTCAAGATCCCGGAACCCTTCGTTCCCAAGGTCGGTGCCAGAATCATGAGCCTGACCAATCCCACAGCCAAGATGTCCAAGTCCGAAAATGAGGATACTGGCCGTGTGCTGCTGATGGACGATCCCACCGTCATCATTCGCCAGTTCAAGCGGGCCATCACCGACTCCGATACGGAGAACTGCGTCCGCTACGATAAGGAAAACAAGCCCGGCGTTTCCAACCTGATGACCATTTACTCCGCCGTCACCGGAAAGAGTTTCGATGAGATCGAGCAGGAGTTCGCCGGTCAGGGTTATGGCAAGTTCAAGCCCGCCGTTGGCGAGGCCGTGGTGGAGACCCTGCGCCCCATCCGGGAGGAAGCTACCCGGATCATGAAGGACAAGGCTTATCTGGAATCCGTCTATCGTGACGGCGCACAGAAGGCCAGCTTCGTAGCCGAGAAGACCCTGCGGAAGGTCTACAAGAAGGTAGGCTTCGTTCAGCGGTAATGGATAAAAACGAACTGTTTGCCCAGGAAGAAAAATGCCAGAAGGCCATCCGTACTGTCCGCCGGGCGGTGCTGATGCGCCTTGTGGTAGCGGCGGTGCTGGTCTGGGCCATGATTTTGTCTGCTGGGGAAGCTCTGGCCATTGGGCTGCTGCTTCTGGCGCTGGTGCTGAATCTGACCAGCGCACTGCCGCTGGTGGCAGAATGGAAAAAGCAACATGCCCGGCTGAAAGAACTGATTGCCTTGGAGGAATAAGCCCATCCTGCCAAAGGGAGGGATACTACAGTGAAAGCAAAACAAATAAAAGGGGAACTGACGGTTGGCGTTTTCTCATCGTCCTCGCCGATTTCGGCAACGGTACCTGTCCGGTATAACAGAGGAAAGGCATATTTAACATCCAAAGGGATTCGCGTTATCGATGGAAGCCTTTATGGGAAGCAGGATCATTACCGTTCCGGTAGTATCCGGGAACGTGCCGATGAATTTAATCAGTTGCTGTATCAGGAAGATGTACAGGTGCTGATGGCTGCCATTGGCGGCAATAACACAAATGCCATTCTGCCCTATATTGACTATGAATATCTGAAACAGCATCCGAAAATCATCATCGGATACTCGGATACTACAGCATTGCTGCTGGGAATTTATGCAAAAACCGGACTGGTAACGTTTTATGGCCCTGCGCTGGCATCTTCTTTTGGAGAATTGCCTCCCTTTGTGGATATGACCTTCGATTATTTTCGCTCGATGATCCTGGACGGTGTTACGATTCCCTATGAATATCCGATGCCATCGGTTTGGACGGATGAATTTATCAACTGGGGAACGCAGGACAGAGGGAAGACGGCATGCCCCAACGATTGGGTCAGTGTGCTCCCCGGCGTTTGCAGCGGCAGACTGATTGGGGGAAATCTCAATACCATGGAGGGATTTTTCGGAACGGCGTATATGCCGGAGATCCGGGAAGGCGATATTCTGTTTATAGAAGATTCCCTGAAAGATGCCTGCACCATTGAGCGAACCTTTTCTCTGCTGAAACTGGCGGGGGTATTGGATAAAGTCGGTGGTATTCTCCTTGGTAAGCATGAGAAATTCGATGACAACGGAACCGGCAGAAAACCCTGGGAAATTTTACTGGAAGTATTGGGAGACCGCCGGATCCCGTTCCTGGCAGAATTTGACTGCTGCCATATCCATCCTATGCTCACAATGCCCATCGGCTGTCAGGTGGAACTGGATGCCACCAACAAACGTGTCACCCTGTTGGAAAACCCTTTGGGTTGAGATAACAGAAAAACCTCCGTATGGTCTAACCATACGGAGGTTTTGGTTTTGTGAGTACCCAGCGTAATTCGGCGTGGCAAATCCCCGGATGCGGATGTCCCACAGGTGGATCACCCGGTAGGCTACCTGATCGTCATAATTCCCTTCGATGACCTTGACGAAGGGCCATTTTATGCCTACCACGATGCCCACATGATCGGCCCAGCCGGTGTTTTCCCCGGGGTATTTCTGATCCCAGTTGTAGTAGATCAGATCCCCGGGCTGGGGCATGGTGTGATCGTCTTCCTGCCAGCATCCCAGTTCCCGGAACAGTTCGATCTGCCGCTGGCAGCTGCATTCCGTGGGGATGATATCCGTCAGCCCGGCGGAAATGGCGGCGGCACTGACGAAGGTGGCGCACCAGCTGTCAGTGGACTGCACCACATAGGATTGTGCCAGGGGTTCGTGGCCGTTGTATACGTCCAGAATCTGCTGATGGCTGCCGTCGGCTTCCTTGCAGCCCAGCCAGCTTTCGGCCTGGGCGATAAAGGCCGAACGCAGTGCCGCTTCCTCGTCGCTGACCTTCCAGTAATAGCCCCAGGGATCCAGTAGATAATGGGCGGTAACGGCCAGCAGAACCACAGTCAGGGACAGAAGGGCATATATTCTCTTTCTCATGGGGATATCCTTTCAAATCGGGCTTTTCCCCATTATAGCATCATTTCTATGAAAAAGCTACAAAAACAGATACAACGCCATGGTCAAAAGCGCGGAATTCTGATCTTCCTGACTGTCTCCCGCCATGAGAAGCAGCAGGAGGATAACAATGAGATCTTCCGTATCAAAATCCCTCGGTAGCAGTCCCCGCAGAAAGCTTCCCACGCCGATACCGCCCGGTGGCGGTGTGGGTTTGGGACGGGGATTATTGGGGCAGTTTTGACAAGGGGAAGGAGCAGGCGGCGGGGGAGGGGCCGGTTGCGGCGGAGGGGGTGGATTTTTCCGGGGCGGCTCCTGCATCTGCTGACGGTGATAGGAACCGTCGTTTTGGGGGATGTAGCGGTTATACATTCGGTCACCTCCCGGTTATCCTTTGCAGCCCACCGGCGCTTAAGAAGGCTGAGGCGGCGGCAGCCAGCTGGGAAGCCCGCATTGCTCGTTCCAGCTTGTTCACCCGCATCTGGCTTAAGTAGGGCCCCAGAGCGTGGAGGAGGGCCTGCTGGTTGCTGTCCACCTGATTACACCGGGCGAATTTTGCCAGTCCTTCCAGCAGGGCCGGGTCAAAGCCGGGATTTTCCGGCGGGGGAGAGGGAGACAGTTCCGCTGGCGGCTGACTCCCTAAGGACTGAGCCATCTCCCGAATTTGCTGCATGAGCTGGGGGTTACTCAGAACACTGCCTAGCTTTTCTTCCAGTTCACTCATAGCTGCTTTTCCAGCTCCTTCAACAGTTTTTGAATGTCAGGATTTTGAAGCATTCCGCCCAGCAGATCCTTCGCCTGCTCCATGTCTCCGGTGGCAGCCAGCGAAGCGGCCTTTTCGGCGGACTCCCGGTTCTCCTGCTGCAAGATATCCAGGAGCTTCCGCCCCGTCTCGGACTGGGTCAATACCATCATCTTCTGCATATCCGGTTGTTGCATACACATGACCTCCCGGTGAGAGTTATCGATACCCTAGCCTATGCAGGGGATGGGGCAAATGTGCAGGAAAAAAGCGGCC
>CAYXUI010000099.1:0-4179 GCA_964468195.1 uncultured Oscillospiraceae bacterium
ATATGAAGGAATACTGGGGCGAAGGCTCCAACCGTGCCCGGAACTGGCAGCGCTACGATCTGGGCGGCAGCACCAAACTGAGCTTTGAAGAAGGCGTGGATTCCTACGTCACCTATGCCGGTTCCCTCCATGATAACGTGGAAGGTTCCCTGTATAAGGTCAAGTCCACCATGTGCAACGTGGGTGTCACCAACATCCCCGACCTCCAGCGGGATGCCAAGCTGACGCTGGTTTCCTCCGTCTCCATCGTGGAAGGCGGCGCCCATGACGTCACGCTGAGAAGCACCTCCAACGTAAAGTAATAGAAAATAGCCCCTTCCGAATATCGGAAGGGGCTTATCTTGACGAAAATTGCCTCCCATGTCAGGTTGCTGACATGGGAGGCAATGGATTCAGTTGAAATCTGCCGGGTCGAAGGTGGTCACCACATGGTAAGTTTTTTCACTGCCGTCGTTCAGGATCTGCTCAATGTGCAGGCGGATGTTTTCTTCCTGCCCCTGAAGATCCCGGGGCAGGGCCACGTCAAACACCATATTGGTGTGGCGTTTGCCGGGAACTATCCGAAAATCGTGGAGATTCAGCCGGCCGTCCCGGTTTTGCAGGATCTCCAGTACCTGCCGTTTCAGGGCCATCAGCTCCGGATCGTCCACCACCACGGGATCATAGTGGATCACCAGCTGGACATTGTGGCTGCGCAGGCACTCCCGCTCCATGTCATCGATGAGTTCATGGCATTCCAGGGGGTCTTCCCGGTGATCCATTTCCACATGGATGCTGGCAAACCGCTTGCCGGGGCCGTAGTCATGGACCATCAGATCGTGATACCCCAGAACCTTGGGATTGCTGCATATGTAGTCCACAATTTTTTCCCGGAGTTCAGTATCGGCGTTTTCTCCCAGCAGCGGGGAGACCGTATCTCTGGCAAGGCCCAGTCCGCTGTAAAGAATGAAGATGGCCACGGCCAGACCCATGAAGCCGTCAATGGGCAGGTTCGTCAGATGTTCCACCAGGGCGGACAGCAGCACCGCACTGGTGGCGATGCAGTCATTCCGGCTGTCGGCGGCGGTGGCCAGCAGGGTGGCAGAATCGATGCGTTTGCCAAGGGTCGTATTGAACCGGCACAGCCCCAGCTTCACCAGAATGGAGATGACCAGCACGGCCACCAGCTCCGCAGAGAAGGTAACGGCCTCCGGGTGAAAAATTTTGGATACCGAGGATTTCACCAGCTCGAAACCGATGAACAAAATCAGCACTGCCACGGCCAGTCCACTTAAGTACTCCGCCCGGGCATGACCATAGGGATGGTGATCGTCAGCGGGCTTATCTGCCATCCGGAAGCCAAGCAATGTCACCACGGAGCCGGAGGCATCGGACAGGTTGTTCAAAGCATCCGCCGCAATGGACACGGAACCACTTAGGGTACCGATGATCATTTTCAGGGCAAAGAGCACCACATTGCACCCGATGCCCACAAAGCCGGACAGGGAACCAATGGCCGTCCGTCCCTGAGGAGAATCCGGATCCTGTTTTATAAACATACGAAGTAATGTTTCCGTCATAGTTTTCCTCTTTCATTTGGCATTTTGCATTCTGAATTTAGCATTTTTAGAGTTCTACCCCCGGTAGAGTGAAAAATCTACCCCCTGTAGGGGAAAGTCCCTGGGTTTCCTCCGAAAAAAAGGGTGACTTTTCAGCCCGCCGGAATTATAATAATGTGGAATCGTTTCTGTGGCATTATACCACAGAAATGGTAAGTTAGTCCAGTATAACGGAGTGTATGACCATGTCTTATCAAATTATTACCGATTCCTGTTGCGATTTCACCGCAAAGCTCTACGAGGAACAGAAGGTAGGCTGTGCTTCCCTGACCGTTTCTTATCATGGCGAAACCCACAAGAATTTTTCCGATGAATCCGCCGTGAAGGCGTTTTATGATCTGAGCAGGGAAGGGGTTCTGGCCACCACTGCTGCCGCCGGTCCTGCCGACTGGGCAGATCTTATGGAGCCAATTCTGAAACGGGGCGAGGATGTGCTGGCACTGTGCTTCTCCTCTGGCTTGTCCACCACCTATCAGTCCGCCGTCATTGCCGCCAAGGATCTCCGGGAGGAATATCCCCAGCGCACCATCGAAGTGGTGGATACTCTCAGTGCTGCCCTGGGTCAGGGACTGTTGGTGTATCTGGCCTGCCAGAAGCGGGACGAAGGAATGTCTCTGGCAGAGCTCACCGCCTGGGTGGAGGAAAACAAGTTCCATCTGTGTCACTGGTTCACCGTGGATGATCTGGCCCACCTGAAGCGTGGAGGCCGCGTCAGCGCCACCACCGCCTTGGTGGGTACCATGCTGAACATCAAGCCGGTGCTCCATGTGGACAATGACGGCCATCTGATCAACACTGCCAAAGTCCGGGGCCGGAAGGCCTCCCTGGAATACATGGCAAAAAAGCTGAAGGAGACGGCTACGGATACCTCCACCGTTTTCATCGGCCATGGCGACTGCCGGGAAGATGCCGAGGCCCTGGCTGCCATGCTGAAAGAGCAGTCTGGCGTAGAGAATGTCTACATCGGCTATGTGGGCCCCGTCATCGGCGCCCACACCGGCCCCGGCGTGGTGGCTCTGTTCTTCCTGGGAACCCAGCGCTGAGCGGCCAGTGGCCGCTGACAATTGCGAGAGGAAAAGGCCGGTGGTGATCGTTCCACCATCGGACCCGCCCGGCTCGGTACAGGGTTATAATCGCAGTTTGCAGGGACCGCTGTCAGCTACGGGAGAAAAAATCGGCGTGATGCAAAGTCACGCCGGTATTTTCTGTGGTGTGCCCCTTCTTTGCAGAATTTTTCAAAAAAGGGATTGCCAAACAAAGAAAGATGTGCTATAATACCCAGTGTGTCCGAAGCACGGGCGCCACTCCACATTGGGATGTCGCCAAGCGGTAAGGCACCAGACTTTGACTCTGGCATTCGTAGGTTCGAATCCTGCCATCCCAGCCAATTTCATATGGTTCGCTAGCTCAGTTGGTAGAGCAACGCCCTTTTAAGGCGTGGGTCCAGGGTTCGAGCCCCTGGCGAGCCATAAAAGCAGATGTCTTACAGGCATCTGCTTTTTTATATTATCTGCAAGGAGTTGTCCCCATGAAAATCGTGGTACTGATGGAAAATACCACCTGCCGGGAGGAGCTGCACTGTGAGCACGGTCTGAGTTTGTACATCGAATGCCGTGGCCACAGGATCCTGTTTGATATGAGCCAGAGTGGAGCCTTCGCGGAAAACGCCGAGACCCTTGGGGTGGACCTGACCAAAGTGGAGGCAGCGGTACCGTCCCACGGCCACTACGATCATGGCGGCGGAATTGGCAGGTTTCTGGAGACAAATACGCAGGCGCAGATTTATGTAAATTCCTATGTTTTTGAAGGTCACTTCAATGCCCAAAACCGGAACATTGGCCTGAACCCCGGGCTGGACAAACGCCGGATGATTTTTGTGGATAAGCAAACAGAAATTTTCCCGGGAATCACCCTGCACACCATCCCGGAGGCTCCCGGGGACACCTCCGGCTTGCAGCGGATGGTGGGGAACAAACTGGTGCCGGAGGATTTCCGCCATGAGCAGTATTTGCTCCTGGAAGAGAACGGGATCCGGATCTTGCTTTCCGGCTGCGCCCACAAGGGCATCGTGCAAATTGCCCGGGCCTTTCGGCCGGATGTTCTCATCGGTGGTTTTCACCTGTCCAAAATTCAGGACAAGGCGGTGCTGGACCAAATCACCGGAGATCTGCTGGCTCTGCCCACCCGGTACTATACCGGTCACTGCACCGGCCGGGAACAGTTTCTTTCCCTCAAGCAGCAGATGGGCCGGCGGCTGGAAGAACTGCACACCGGATCTGTGTTGCAGTTTTGAAAATTCAGACTGGCACAGAAAAAACTGTCCCCCGCTCCCTATGGAGCGGGGGTTTTGTATGGCTATGTCTCTGGAAAAATCCCGCTCCAAACAGGAGCGGGATTTTGAAAAATTACTTTTCGTTGCCAGCCATTTCCTTCAGGGCATCCTTGCGGCTGAAGTTTGCACGGCCCTTCTCGTCGAAGCCCATGAACTTGACCCAGGTCATGTCGCCCAGATTCAGGACGTCCTCGACCTTTTCCACACGGCGGTTCTCCAGCTTGGAGATGTGCACCATGCCGTCATGGC
>CAYXUI010000100.1:0-3870 GCA_964468195.1 uncultured Oscillospiraceae bacterium
CCTTGAACTTGGAGCCGGGGACGCCGCACAGGGGGCACTTGAAGCCTTCGGGCATCTCATCGGCTTCGTGAACATAACCGCAAACGGGGCAAACAAACTTCTTCATAACAATTTCCTCCAAAAAGTAATTTTAATAGTTTATTGACAGTTGGCACACCGGCCGGTGAAGGTCAGGGCACAGGATTCGATGCGGCAGCCGCCGCAGTCTTCCGCTTCGTAGCGGGGCATGGGGATCTGATGCAGATCGATCACCGCGTCGCATTCGCTGCACACAAAATGGACGTGGGGCTGGGTATTGGCGTCGAACCGTTCGATGCCACGGACAGTGGCCACGCTGGTGATGGTTCCTTCCGCCTTGAACTTGGCAAGATTCCGGTACACCGTGGCAAGAGAGATATCCGGATGCTCCTTCTGGAGCATGGCGAAGACCATTTCCGCCGAGGGGTGGGAATCCGTGTTGCGCAGGCAGGAAAGAATAGCGTTGCGCTTGCGGAATTGTTTGGTGGTAACTTCCATTGGCACCTCCGTTCTTATATTTGTGAGTGATTCTTATTTATAAATTGAGTATATCACGGGGATTCCAATTTGTCAAGAAGAAAATAAGAATTATTTGCATTTTATTTTCGGAAAATTTGACACCGGATACATTTCCTGTTATAGTAAGGGCAATCGTTCTGACAGGAGGAAACCTATGAACCAAAAACGAAATATCGGGCTGGATATGGCCCGGGTTTTGGCCATCGTGCTGGTATGGATCAACCATTCCGGTGACTTTGCCATTGGGCTGGATCCCGTTTTCATGGAATTTGGCGGTGTATTCTGTATTGAAGTGTTTTTCACCCTCAGCGGTCTTCTGGTGGGCAGGAGCATGATCCGCATCCTGACGGCGGAAAGGCCCGGCCCGGCACTGAAACGGTTTTATGGAAACCGGCTGATCCGCACACTGCCGCTGTACTATCTGTCCCTTCTGCTGCTGTGGGGGCTGTGGAAAGTCATGCCGCCTCTTTCCTGCTTTTTCTTCCTGCAAAATTTTAATGAGGAAGCAATCAGTTATTTTCCGCCTTCCTGGAGCCTGCCCATTGAGATGTGGTTTTATTTCCTGATCCCGGTGATGCTTCTGGGATTGGTCCGGCTGTTTTCCCGGAAGTGCAGCGAGGAAAAAGCGGTGTTCTCCGCCATTGGTCTGCTGTGCCTGATCCCCTTCCTTCTGCGGGTATTTTGGGTGGTACAGGCAGATCCTACTTGGGATTTTGGGGTCCGGAAGCAGATATTCCTGCGGCTGGATGCCCTGATGATGGGGGTATTCCTGGCAGCACTGAAATGCTACCACTTTCCACGCTACCAGTCTTTGGGAAAACCGATTGGGTGTCTTTTGCTGAGCCTTCTGGGGATTTTCTCCCTGTATCTGTGGTTTCGGCTGGATCTGCGGGAAAATTTCGACGATTCCAACGTCGGGCGGATCGGGATGTTCACCCTCATGCCCTTCTTCTGCCTGATGCTGGTGGTGTGGCTGGACAATGCCACCTGGCCGGAAAAACTCCGGGGCACCATTGGGGAACGGGGCATCTGTGGCATCAGTTCCATGGGCTACAGCATTTATCTGCTGCACTGGATCGTATTTCAGCTGGTATCGCCCTGGTTTGCCGAAGCCGGTTTCCTGAAAAGTTGGCTGGGATTCCTGCTGGCCATTGGACTGACCCTCTGCGCAAGCTGGGCAACATACCGCTGGATCGAAGTTCCCCTCGGGAAATGGAAAGAGCGGCTATTGTCCCGGAAGCAGGCTGTATAAAAGACCATAAAAAGCAGAATGACGCACCTGCGCCATTCTGCTTTTACTTTTCCTTGCTTTTTCCCCTTGTACATGGTAAAATAACTTGATAATATGTGATTTTCTAATGTTAGGAGGTTTTCGCTTGAAGCGACTGCTTACCCTGCTTTTTACACTTGTTTTGTTGCTGGGGGTCCTGGTGATGCCCGCTTCTGCGGAGAGCGCCGCCTCTACGGTGGATCTTTACTGCACCGTCAATACCGACGGCGACTGTCTGGTGACCATGCAGGTGACCCTTCGGCTGGAAAACAGCTATGATTCCCTGTCTTTCCCCTTGCCGGCCACGGCAAAAAGCATCACCCTCAACGGCTCCAATGTCAGTTCCACCCGGACGGACAGCGCCGTGATGGTGGATATCAGCCGTATCACCAGGGATTATCTGGGGGATGCCATTTTGCGTTTTGAATACACCATTCCCGACGCCGTCCGGGTAAACAAGGAATCCGTGCTGGAAAAGCTGAAAAACGGCGAGGAACTGACTGACCGGCTGATTCTGGAGATCCCCATGCTCTGCGGCTTTGAGCTGCCGGTGGAAAGTCTGAAATTCACCGTCACCATGCCCAACGGGGCCATGACCAACCAGCCTTCCTTCACCAGTACCTACCGGCAGGCCAGTGTGGAATCGGACTTAAACATCCTCATTACGGACAATCAGATCATCGGCTCCAGCAAAACTGCCATGAATGACCGGGACGGTATGACCATGACCATGATCGTGCCGGAAAGCATGTTCCCCACGGTTTCCACCTACGTCCGCAACGGCAACCCGGAGCTGACGTACATTACGGTGTTTGCGGTGCTGGCGCTGCTTTACTGGTTGCTGCGGCTGCGGACGTTGCCCATCCATCGGGTGGATGCCACCACCAGCCCCGAAGGCGTCACCGCCGGGGAGCTGGGCTGTCGACTGACCCTCTGCGGTGGCGATCTGACCATGATGGTCTTTACCTGGGCCCAACTGGGATACCTCATTCTCTCTGTGGATGAAAACGGAAAAGTCCTCCTCCACAAGCGCATGGACATGGGCAACGAGCGGGGCCCCTTTGAGAACAAGATCTTCCGGCTGCTCTTCGGCAATCGTCGGGTCATCGATGCCACCGGGGATACCTACGCCAAGCTCTGCCTGAAAACTGCCCGGCTGGTTCCCCAGCGGAAGAGCATGTACAAGGGCAGCTCCGGCAACATCAAAATTTTCCGGGCTCTGGCCTGTGTCTGCCAGATTTTCGCCGGTATCTGCGTGGCTATGAATTTGTCGGAAACATTGTGGCTGGCTACCATTATGGCGGTGATTCTGGGAGTAGTGGGTGCCGTTACCGGTTGGCTCATTCAGGATATGGCTTACCGCACCCATCTCCGGGGCAAGGTACCGGTGCTGCTGGGTCTGGTTTCCATCCTGCTGTGGACGGTGCTGGGGCTGCTGTCCGGTCAGGTCTGGATCCCCTTGGGGGTGAGCCTGGGGCAGTGGGTCTATGGCTACTTCGCCGCCTACGGCGGTCGCCGCACTGATTTGGGACGCCACGATGCCGGTCAGGTCCTGGGCCTGCGGCAGCATCTGAAGCACGTTCCCAAAAGCAGTATCAACCGGCTGCTGATGAACGACCCGGATTATTTCTTCAATTACGCCCCCTATGCCATTGCGCTGGGGGTCATGGGCCCCTTTGGCCGGGCCTTTGGCGGACGGAAAATGGAACAGTGCCCCTATCTGGTGGCCAATGTCACCGACTGCCGGACGGCAGAAGAATGGGGCCACCTGCTTCAGGATACGGCGGATATCATGGATGCCAAGTCCAGAAGGATGCAGATCGAACGCTGGATCCCCCTGCAGGTGAATGTCAGATTCTGCAAACGGAAATAAACGGAAGAGCCCTCCCACTTTCATGGGAGGGCTCCCTTCTGTATGAGAAATGTTCCGGATTTCCCAATTTTTCTATTGCAAAATGCGCCGAAGGGTGTTATGCTAATCCGCGGCAATTTCATATACTTATATAAATTCATGATTGGATGAATGTTTCTACAAACTACCGTAATAGTTTTGCTATAAGTTT
>CAYXUI010000101.1:0-3860 GCA_964468195.1 uncultured Oscillospiraceae bacterium
ATATGCGGGCGTGGTGGAATTGGTAGACTCGGTGGATTTAGGTTCCTCTGGCATAGCCGTGCAGGTTCGAGTCCTGTCGCCCGCATAAGAAAAGGCACCCCTGTGGGGTGTCTTTTCTTATGCGGACAGTGGACGCGAACCAATTTAAATGCAACAGTCCGGTGGACTGTCGCATTCTGTTATTCGAGTCCCGTTTGGGTATAAAAATAAGGAGTACCTTTTCGGTACTCCTTATTTTATACGCCGGAAGGGACTCGAACCCCCAACCCTCGGAACCGGAATCCGATGCTCTATCCATTGAGCCACCGGCGCATTTCAGCCTGAATATTATAGCAAGCTTTTTCGGTTTTGTAAAGGGGTTAATGGAAAAAATTTTCTTCCTGGTGGGCGCTTCCTGGGGAAAGTGGTTGTTTTCCCGTTTTTCCTGTGTTATAATGCAGAAAAAGATGAAAGATGGAGGGATCCTCATGTCCACACCTCAAAATTTCCGCACGGCCTTCAACGGTTTCAACCGGGAGGATGTTGTCCGGTATCTGGAATATATCAACAATAAGCATACCACCCAGGTCAATCAGCTCGCCGAGGAAAATGAGTCTCTCCGGGCTCAGCTGGCCGAAAAGGAGAATGCAGAAAACAATCCTTTGCTGGCGGTGCTCCATCAGCAGTGCCAGGAGCTGACCCAGCAGCTTTCTCAGGCCCAGGAGCGTTGCGCCCAGCTGGAGCAGGAGCTGGCCCGCAAGCCGGAACCTGTGGAAGCAGCTCCGGAAGAACCAGCCTGGGAAGAACCGGCTTCTGTCCTGTCTCCCAGTGCCGCTGAGGAACTGGAGGCCTACCGCCGGGCCGAGCGCATCGAGCGGGAAGCCAGAGAACGTTCCGAACTGGTGTATTTCCAGGCCAACAGTGTCCTGACAGAAGCCACTGCCAAAGTTGATGGCATTTCCGGCGAGATCACGGACATGGCCGATCAGGTCATGAGCCAGCTGACCCAGCTGCAAATGGCTATTTCTTCCAGCAAACAGGCGCTCCAGGATGCTGCCTCCATCATGAGCACCATCCGTCCCAATCAGTGATGTATGATTCTGAGAAAGCCTGGATATTTTGATGCTTTCCGGTGCATTGCCGGGGCCTGTCCGGACAGTTGCTGCAAAGACTGGGCGGTGCAGGTGGACGATGTTTCTGCTGCTTACTACCGGAGCCTTCCTGGCCAGCTGGGGCAGCGGCTGCGGGAAGTTCTTCAGGAGGAAGACGGCGATACCATCCTGACCATCACTGACGGCCGCTGCCCCATGTGGCGAACCGACGGCCTGTGCCGCATTCAGGCGGAACTGGGGGAAGGCGCCCTGTGCCATACCTGCCGGGAGTTTCCCCGGTTGACCCATGACTATGGGGATTTTGTGGAACAGGATCTGGAACTGAGCTGCCCGGAAGCTGCTCGGATCTTGCTGAATGCTCCCTTTGCCCCTATGCTGACGCTGGAAACCCCGGAACAGGTGGAACCGGAATACGAAAAGGAAACAATGGACATGCTCCTTTCTTCCCGGCAGCAGGCGCTGGAACTTCTGTCTCAGGAAGATGCTTCCATCGGCAAAAGCCTTGCGCTGACATTCCTGTATGCCTGTCAGGTGCAAAGTGCGCTGGATGGGGGAGCGGTGGACGCCTTCGACTCCGGAAACGCCTGGGAAACCGTGGAAAGTCTGCCAAAGCAGGAAGCGCTGCCGGATATTCTGCCCTTCTTCCGGGATTTGGAGATCCTGACCGAAGACTGGAAAACCCTGCTGAATACCCCGCATCCCGGCCCCTGGGATCCCCATACCCGGGCGCTGGCCCGGTATCTGGTGAACCGGTACTGGCTGCAGGCGGTTTCGGATTATGATCTGTACAGCCGGGCGAAGCTGATGTGCATTCTGTGCCTGCTGGTTCGGGAGCTGGGGGGCGACATTTTCCGCACCGCCCAGCTCATGTCCAAGGAGATCGAAAACGACGCAGATAATCTGGAAGCCATTCTGGATGCTGCCTATACGAATCCCATTTTCAACGACACCGCCCTGTTGCAGCGGTTGCAGGAAACATAAATATACCGGGCTGCCTTCTCAGGGAGGCGGCCCGGTTTGTGCATGTTGGGCGGTAGATGCGGAATTACAAATTCCAGGGGGACTTCCCTTAATTGTCAACTTCTTTCCTCATGGCGGTTTTCTGCAAAACCCGCACAAAAAGCTCCCGGTAGGTCAGTCTGGGCACCGCTTCCGCTGCCACCAAAGGAATCTGACGGATCAACTGCTGGCCAGCTTTTACATTTAATGTTCCCAGACGCTGCCCCTGACTGACCGGGGCGGTGAGGCACTCTTCCAGTGTTACTTCCGTAGAGATCTGATTTTTCTGGGCTTTTTCCACGAGAAGCTGGCCGGTTTCTCCCAAAATGGGGGACACAGAATCGGAAAGTCCCAGTTTTACCGGAACAGCCTCTGTATCTGTCAGTTCCGGGGAGATCAGGGCATAATTGGCAAAGCCGTAGTCCAGCAATTGCTTGCAGCTGGCGTTCCGCTTCTGGGAGGTTTCTGCCCCCATGACCACGGCGATCAGCTCCATGCCCTCCCGCTGGGCGGTGGCGGAAAGGCAGTATCCCGCCCTGGAAGTATAGCCAGTTTTCAGTCCCGTGGCCCCGGGGTAAAACCGGATGAGCTTGTTGGTATTGGACAGGCCAAAGTTGCCATCCCGGATGGTATCCATCCAGATGGTGGTGTAGTTGCGGATATCCGGGTGGGCCGTGAGAAGCTCACGGCTCATAATGGCAATGTCCATGGCACTGGTGCGGTGGGAAACTGCCTCCGGACTGTCATCCAGCCCGGTGCAGTTTACAAAATGAGTATCCGTCATGCCAAGATCCGCCGCTTTTTCATTCATTTTTTCCACGAAGGCAGCTTCTGACCCGGCGATGTGTTCTGCCATGGCGCAGGCGCAGTCGTTGGCGGAGGATACGGCGATGGATTTGAGTATATCCTCCACAGACATGGTCTCTCCCACCTTCAGATAGACCTGACTGCCGCCCTTGGCTGCGGCAGCTTCCGAGGCGGTAATGGTATCCGTCAGAGCGATGCGGCCATCATCCACCGCCTCCATGATGAGAAGCATGGTCATGATCTTCGTCACGGACGCAGGGGCCAGGGCTTCGTGGGCATTCTGTTCCAGCAGCACCGTCCCGGTGGCTGCGTCCATCAAAACGGCGCTTTTTCCTGCCACTTCCACAGCCTGTCCCGGCTGCGGAAGCAACGTCATCACCAAGCATATCAAAATCACCAGCGTCACCCGCCGCATACCCATCCCTCCCGGAAAGTTTCGTGGTACAGCCTATGCACCACCGGGAAAAAGATGCAAAAGCCCCCGGCAGTTCCTTGCGAACTGCCGGGGGCTTGTCAGCTTTCCATCTGCCGGCCCAGAAAGCCGGCGGCCAGCTTGGCCAGGCTCTGGTCGGATTCCTGCAAGGGAGAATCTTCCTCTCCCAGCAGGAGCATGACGCATCCCATCAGATCCCCCTGGGACAAAATCGGTGCCGCCGCCCCAAGGTGGTACTTTTCTGCCCCGTCGGCCGCAAAAATGGGGTGATCCCCCTGGCGGAACAGGTAATTGTGCCGCTGCTCCATGAGCCGCTCCAGCTCTGGAGAATTGGGCTTGTCCATCAGCTCCCGTTTGGGGGCACCATGGAGGGCGATGATACTGTCCCGATCCGCCACCGCCGCAATATGCCCGGTAGCCGACCCAATAGACTCACACATCTGGCTGGCAAACTCCTGCAGATTCCCCATAGGCGAATACTTCCGAAAAATCACCCCGCCGTCCTTCTCTGTATAGATCTCCAACGGGTC
>CAYXUI010000102.1:0-3434 GCA_964468195.1 uncultured Oscillospiraceae bacterium
AATGAAATCCTTATGCACTTTCGCGCCCAGCGGAAGAGTGCCCAGGATGTTTCTTTGTCGGATTATATTGAGACCGGGGCGGATGGGGCACCTTTGGCGCTGATGGATGTGGTGGCGGAGGATGGGGATCTGCTGGAGCAGGTCTCCGGACGGGAGCAGGTGGAAAAGTTGCGCACCTGCGTGGCAAACTGCCTGACGGAGCAGGAGCAGCAGGTTATTTGTCTGCGTTATGGTCTCTCCGGAGAGAATCCCAAACGGCAACGGGAGGTGGCTCAGATACTGGGGTTAAGCCGTAGCTACATTTCCCGCATTGAAAAGCGGGCATTGGAGAAGTTGCGGAGGGAAATGGAAGGGTGAGAATTGACAGTTGACAGTGGACAATTGACAGTTATTATCCCACCTTGCGGATGGTGCGATTTTACGGTGTATGAAATCTTATGAAAAATGTCGCCTTGTCCGCAATGCAAAATGATGGTATAGTAAAAGTACAAAACTATAAGGAGGTGCCGGGAATGAAAGTGCAATTTTTGGGAGCTACCCATGAAGTTACCGGCAGCTGTACGCTGCTGGAAGTGGGAGGCCGTTACTATCTGGTGGACTGCGGCATGGAGCAGGGAGCGGATGTATTCCAGAACGTGCCCCTACCGGTGAGCGCCAACTGGATCGAAGCGGTGTTTCTGACCCACGCCCACATCGACCATTCCGGAATGCTACCAAAGCTGTGCAAGGACGGCTTTTCCGGTGCCATCTTTGCCACGGAGGCCACTTGCAGCTTGTGTGACATCATGCTCCGGGACTCGGCCCACATTCAGCAGTCGGAAGCCCAGTGGCGCAACCGGAAGGCAGAGCGGGCGGGTGAACCAACGGTGGAACCCACTTACACCGTGGAAGATGCCATGGTGGCCATTCGCCTGCTGCGGCCAGTGAAATACGGCCAGCTGCTCCGGGTGGCGGAAGGCATTGATCTGCGGATGACGGATATCGGCCATCTGCTGGGCTCCGCCGCCATCGAGCTGTGGCTGACGGAAGGGGAAGAAACCCGGAAGATCGTCTTCAGCGGCGATGTGGGCAACACGGACCAGCCTCTGCTGAATGACCCGAAAACCGTGGAAGAAACGGAATATCTGGTTATCGAATCCACCTACGGCGACCGGCTCCATGAAAAAGTCCGGGGAGATACCGTGGCGGAACTGGCGAAGTGGATCCAGCTGGCGCTTGACCAGGGTGGCAATCTGGTGATTCCCTCCTTTGCCGTGGGACGGACCCAGGAGATGCTCTATGCCATCCGGGAGATCAAGCAGCGGAATCTGGTGACAGGCCATGACCGGTTCCCGGTGTATGTGGATTCGCCTCTGGCGGTGGAAGCCACGGGGATCTTCCTGCAAAGCAGTGAGACGAATTTTGACGAAGAAACTCTGGCGGTGCTGGCGCAGGGCATCAATCCTATTTGGTTTGATGGCCTGACCCTGTCCGTTACTAGTGAGGATTCCAAGGCCATCAATGAAGACCGGCAGCCCAAGGTGATCCTCTCTGCCTCTGGCATGTGTGAAGCGGGACGGATCCGGCACCACCTGAAGCACAATTTGTGGCGCAGCGAAAGTGTGATCCTGTTCGTGGGATATCAGGCGGGAGGCTCTCTGGGACAGAAACTGCAAAGCGGGGCCAGAAGCGTGAAGCTCTTAGGGGAGGACATTGCGGTGAATGCCACCATTGCAACTCTCCACGGTACTTCCGGCCACGCTGACCGGGATGGACTGCTTGCCTGGCTGGGAGGCTTCCGGGAAAAGCCCAAGCTGGTCTTCGTCAATCATGGCGACGACCGGAGTTGTGAAGCCTTCCGGGGAACGTTGGAAGAACTGGGCTATCAGGCAGTGGCACCCTACAGCGGCACGGAATACGATCTGCTCACCGGAAAATGCACCGCCTATACCGAAGGGGTCAAAATCGACCGGGCGGCGGCCTTCCAGGGCAGTCAGCGTTCCCGGCAGATCTACGGGGAACTGCTGGCGGCAGCGGAAGCCCTGCTGGCACTGGTCCGGACCCGGAAGGGTTGCGCCAACAAGGAAAATGCCAAACTTACGGCGCAAATTCGGAATCTCATCGAAAAATGGAAGTAAGGAATTCTCACAAATGACAAATAAAACCATACAAACTTACCGCCCGGCGTTGGCGGCGTTTCTGACCATGATGACCCTGTCCATCCTGACCACGGTGCTGGGATTCTTTCAGGAACCCATCTGTCAGGCATTGGATATTGGCCGGGGACGTTTTTCTGCGATTTTCAGCCTGATGAGCATCACCGGCGCGGTGACCACGCCCTGGCTGGGAACCTTTCTGGGAAAACATGGCCCCCGGCGGCTGCTGCTCTGGGGCGGCTTCTGGACGGGATGCTGCCTGATGGCACTGGCCTGGGTGCAGAAACTCTGGATGCTCTATGCACTGGGGTTCTGCATGGGGGTATTTTCCAATAACTATGTGGCCCTGTGTGCCAATGATATCGTCCAGCGGCGGTATTCCGGGGCCAAAGCTTCGGGAATTCTGGGCATGGTCATGGCAGGATCCGGTGCCGGCGGTGTGATTTTTTCTCTGGTGATCCCCGGTTGCATGACGCTGCTTGGCTGGCAGTGGGGGGTAGTCATCATGGGCCTGATCTGGTGGGGGGTGCTGTGGCTGGCGGCGCTGCTGCTGGGCCCGGAAGCACTCACCACGGAAAAAAACACGGAAACAGAAAATGCCCGGGGGATGACCCGGGCGGAAGCGTTGAAAACACCGCAGTTGTACAGAATGATGGCGGTGACGGTGATCGTCTGCGCCGCCTGCGGTGTCCAGCAACAGCTGCCTGCCCTGCTGGCGGGATTTGAGCCGGACAGCGGAAAGGTAAGCGTAATGATCTCCGTATCCACGGCATTTTTGGCGGCGGGAAAGATCCTGCAGGGGCTTCTCTACGGAAAGCTGGGACTGAAAAATGGTGGCACGGTGACGATTCTGGCCTTTGCCGTGGGTATGCTGGCCATGACCCGAGCGGAATTTGCCTGGCCGGGACTGGCACTGCTGTCGGTGGGATTTGGCATTTACACAACCTTACTGTCTCAGGTGACCCGGCAGATTTTCGGCACCCGGGAGTATGCTGCCATCTGGTCGCTGATCACGGCGGTGGGCAGTGTGGGCACCATTCTGGCAAACCCCATTTGGGGCAGCATTTATGACCACACCGGCTCCTATGCTCCAGGACTGGCAGCCTGCGCCGGACTGCTGGCGGTGGCGGTGCTGATCCTGCGGGGCAGCGTGGGGGAAGTTGACAATTGACAGTGCGAATCAAGAGGTGAGCTGCATAATTCGCTGGAAAATCTTAGTTTATAGCCGTAGGGGCGGCCATTGGCTGTAAACGCTAATATAAAAGTGAGCCACTTAGCAAGCAAACGCTCATGAATTAT
>CAYXUI010000103.1:0-3396 GCA_964468195.1 uncultured Oscillospiraceae bacterium
GCCACAAGGGCCAGAAGGCCCGTTCCGGCGGCAAGGTCCGCGTCGGCTTTGAAGGTGGCCAGATGCCTCTGGTGCGCCGCATCCCCAAGCGTGGCTTCATCAACGTGTTCGCCAAGCCTCTGACTGCTGTCAACTTGGCTGTGCTGAACAAGTTTGAGGACGGCGCTGTGGTCGATGCCGCCGCTCTGATCGAGGCCGGTATCATCTCTGAGTGCCCCAATGGCCTGAAGGTGCTGGCAAACGGCACCCTGACCAAGAAGGTTACTGTTAAGGCTGCGGCTTTCTCTGAGTCTGCTAAGGAAAAGATCGAGCAGGCAGGCGGAAAGGCCGAGGTGGTCTAAGTGCTGCAGACGCTTCAGAACGCATGGAAGATTCCCGAACTGAGAAAGAAGCTCATCTTCACTCTGTTCATTCTCCTGATCTACCGTGTGGGTAACGTCATTCCGGTTCCCTTCATTGACGTTACCACTCTGGCAAGCTATTTTGATAGCGTGCTGTCCACCACCATTTTTGGTCTGATGAATGCGATGTCCGGTTCCGCCTTCTCTCAGGCAACCGTCTTCGCTCTGGGCATCCAGCCCTACATCAACTCCAGCATTATCATCCAGCTGCTGACCATTGCCATCCCCGCCCTGGAGCGGCTGGTAAAGGAAGGCGGCGAGGAAGGTCAGAAGAAGATCGCCCGCATCACCCGTTACACCACCGTTGGTCTGGGCCTGCTGATGGGCTGGGCCTACTACACCATGCTGAGCAATTACTCCGCTGCCGGATTCTCCATCATTACTGCCGATGGTTTCCTGCCTGCACTGGTCATTATCCTGGCTTTCACCGCCGGTTCCGCTATGGTCATGTGGCTGGGTGAGCAGATCACCGAGTTCGGTATTGGCAACGGCATCTCCATGATCCTGTTCGCCAACATCATCTCCAACATTCCTTCCATGATCGGCAATCTGCTGTCCATGCTGTGGTGGCAGATCATCATCGTGGTCATCGGAATGGCTGCTCTGATCCTCTTCATCATCTTCATCAACGACGCTGAGCGCCGGATCCCCATCCAGTACGCAAAGCGTGTGGTAGGCCGCAAGGTCTACGGCGGCCAGAACACCAACCTGCCTATCAAGGTCAGCATGTCCGGTGTTATGCCCGTCATCTTCGCCCAGTCTATCTGCTCTCTGCCTGCTACCATCTGTGCATTCACCGGTAGCACTTCCGGTTGGTGGTATGACAATGTGTTCAGCTCCACCAGCTGGATCTACGCAGTGATCTACTTCCTGATGATCTTCTTCTTCAGCTGGTTCTACTCCACCATCCAGTATGATCCCGTGGAGATCGCCAATAACCTGAAGAAGAACGGCGGTTTCATCCCCGGCTTCCGTCCCGGCAAGCCCACCGCTGACTTCATCCAGAAGGTTATTAACAAGATCGTTGTCTTTGGTGCTGTTTACCTGGGCATCGTCGCTCTGTTGCCTATCGTTGCCGGCAACCTGATGGATGGTGTCCGGAACCTGGCTATCGGCGGTACCTCCGTCATCATCGTCGTGGGCGTTGCTCTGGAGACTGTGAAGGCTCTGGAAGCTCAGATGCTGATGCGGCACTACAAAGGCTTCCTGGATTGATTTAGGAGGTATGGCAGGATGAATCTCATCTTACTGGGCGCTCCCGGCGCCGGAAAGGGAACCCAGGCTGAACTTCTGGTGAAGAAGCTCTCCATTCCCGCCATTTCTACCGGGAACATGCTCCGGGAAGCCATTGCAAATGGCACGGAGCTGGGTAAAAAGGCAAAACAGTTCATGGACGAAGGCGCTCTGGTCCCCGACGAGCTGATTCTCGGCATCGTCGCTGACCGGGTGGCCATGCCCGACTGCGCTAACGGCTTCATTCTGGACGGCGTGCCCCGCACGCTGGCCCAGGCTGAGGCGCTGGAAGCAAAGGGCGTGAAAATCGACCATGTTGTTTCCATTGAGGTGGACGACAGTGAGATCGAAGGCCGTATGACCGGCCGCCGGGTTTGTGCCAAGTGCGGCGCAAGCTATCACATCGTCGCCAACCCCTCCAAGACTGAGGGCGTCTGCGATTCCTGCGGTGGTGAACTCATCATTCGCAAGGATGACAAGCCCGAAACCGTCCGTCACCGTCTGGAGGTCTACCACGCTTCCACCGAAGTCCTGAAGGGATTCTACGAGAAGCTGGGCAGACTCCGTCTGGTCAATGGCAGCCAGTCCATCGAGGGCGCCAACGAGGATATCCTCAAGGCTATAGGGGCTAAGGTATGATCACGATTAAAAGTGAACATGAGCTGGAGTCCATGCGTCAGGCCTGTAAAATTACCGCGGCAGCCCGTGCTTTGGCAGGGGAAATGGTAAGACCCGGCGTTTCGACGAAAGCAATAGATCAGGCCGTCTACGATTTTATCGTGCATCAGGGCGCGAAACCGTCGTTCCTGAACTACAACGGCTTCCCTGCAAGTGCGTGTATCAGCGTCAACAACACGGTCATCCATGGTATTCCGGGTGGCTACATCCTGAAAGAGGGTGACATCGTGTCTGTGGACGTGGGCGCGTTCTATAAGGGTTTTCATGGCGATTGTGCGGCAACCTTTGCCTGTGGTGCCATCAGCACCGAAGCGCAGCGGCTCATTGATGTCACGAAGCAGTCCTTCTTTGAAGGTATCCGCTTCGCCATCAAGGGCAAGCGCGTGCAAGATATCTCCCACGCCATCCAGACGTATGTGGAGTCTAACGGTTTTTCAATTGTCCGACCCTTCGTAGGTCACGGCGTCGGTCGGAAATTGCATGAGGATCCGGAAGTCCCGAATTACGGTACTCCCGGCCGGGGGCCGAGGCTGCTGCCCGGTATGACGCTGGCCATCGAGCCCATGGTGAATGCAGGTAACCACGAGGTGCGCATTCTCAAGGACGGATGGACGGTGGTCACCACCGACGGTAAGCTCTCCGCTCACTATGAAAATACTGTACTCATCACCGACGGCGAGCCGGAAATACTCACCGTCACCGAAGGACTTTGAACTATGGACCCAGCGAAACCCGATATTATGATTTCGGATGTGGTAGTTTCCACGGCAGGCCGTGATGCAGGCGAGTGGTTCTATGTGATTGCACAAGATCCCATTTATCTGTACCTGGCCAATGGAAAGGACCGTCCACTGGATAAGCCGAAGCGCAAAAAGCGGAAGCACGTACAAAAGGTCCTTCGCTCTGAGACCAGAGTCGCCGAAAAATTGAAAACAGGCGGCAAAGTGCTCAACGGCGAATTACGAAGAGATCTGGCGTTCCTCGCCAGTCAAATGCAAGCGAACAACCTGGGAGGTTAATAACTTGGCTAAGGACGACGTAATCGAGATTGAGGGCATCGTAACCGATGCACTGCCGAATGCTA
>CAYXUI010000104.1:0-3379 GCA_964468195.1 uncultured Oscillospiraceae bacterium
AGCCGCAGCACTGGCAGTAGTCGCTCTTGGTGTTCAGCTCGGCGTACATGATGTTGTCGTAGATGAACTGCATCACTTCCAGAACAGCATCAATGTTCTGCTGCATGTTGGGCACCTCCACATAGGAGATGGCACCGCCGGGAGACAGCTGCTGGAACTCTGCCTCGAAGCGCAGCTTGGTGAAGGCATCGATCTCCTCAGAGACGTGGACATGGTAAGAATTGGTGATATAATTCTTGTCCGTAATGCCGGGAACCATGCCAAACCGCTTTTGCAGGCACTTGGCGAACTTGTAGGTGGTGGACTCCAACGGGGTGCCGTAGAGGGAGAAGTCAATGTTATGCTCCTGCTTCCACATCTTGCAGGCATCGTTCATATGCTGCATCACCGCCAGAGCAAAGGGCTTGGCAGCCTCGTCGGTGTGGGATTTGCCGGTCATGTACTTGACGCACTCGTAAAGTCCGGCATAGCCCAGAGAAATGGTGGAGTAGCCGCCGTAGAGGAGCTTGTCGATCTTCTCACCCTTCTTCAGTCTCGCCAGAGCGCCGTACTGCCACAGGATGGGGGCAGCGTCGGACAGGGTGCCTTTCAGCCGCTCATGGCGGCGCAGGAGGCCCTGATGGCACAGTTCCAGCCGCTCATCGAAGATCTTCCAGAACTTGTCCATATCCCGACCGGAGGACAGTGCCACGTCCACCAGATTGATTGTGATAACGCCCTGATTGAACCGGCCGTAGTACTTAGGTCTTCCGGTCTCCGGATCCACATAGGGAGTCAGGAAGGAGCGGCAGCCCATGCAGGTGTAGCAGTGGCCCTCGCCGTTGCTGTCTACCTTCAGTTCCAGCATTTTCTTTTCGGAGATGTAGTCCGGCACCATCCGCTTGGCGGTGCACTGGGCAGCCAGACGGGTCAGATACCAGTAGGGCGTACCCTCCCGGACATTGTCCTCTTCCAGAACGTAGATCAGCTTGGGGAAAGCGGGAGTGATCCAGACACCGGCTTCATTCTTCACGCCCTCATACCGCTGGCGGAGGGTCTCCTCGATGATCATGGCCAGATCCTTCTTCTCCTGCTCATTCCGGGCCTCGTTCAGGTACATGAACACCGTGATGAAGGGTGCCTGACCGTTGGTGGTCATCAGGGTCACCACCTGATACTGGATGGTCTGGACACCCCGGCGGACTTCCTCCCGGAGCCGGTCTTCCACCACCTTGGTGATGGCCTCTTCGGAGGGAGTGATGCCGAAGACCTGCATTTCCTTTTCCACGGTGCGGCGGATCTTCTCCCGGCTGATCTGGACAAAGGGTGCCAGATGGGTCAGGGAAATGGACTGGCCGCCGTACTGGTTGGAGGCCACCTGGGCAATGATCTGGGTGGCGATGTTGCAGGCGGTGGAGAAAGAATGGGGTTTCTCGATGAGGGTACCGGAGATCACGGTACCGTTCTGGAGCATGTCTTCCAGATTCACCAGGTCACAATTGTGCATGTGCTGGGCATAATAGTCAGAATCGTGGAAGTGGATGATGCCCGCCTCATGGGCTGCCACGATCTCCCGGGGCAGCAAAATCCGGGCGGTGATATCCTTGGAGACTTCGCCTGCCATGTAGTCCCGCTGGACTGCGTTGATGGTGGGGTTCTTGTTGGCATTCTCCTGCTTGACTTCCTCGTTGTTGCATTCGATCAGGCTCAGGATCCGGTCATCCGTGGTGTTGGAGTGCCGGGCCAGAGATCGAATGTAGCGGTAAGTAATATATTCCTTGGCGACTTCGTATGCGCCGTGGGTCATGATGGATCTTTCCACCAGATCCTGAATTTCCTCCACGGAGGGGCTGCGACCCATGGTCTCGCAGGCCACTTCCACGCTTTCGGTGATGCGCTGGATCTGGATGGGGGTCATACGGACGCTTTCTTCCACGGCATCATTGGCCTTGGTCACTGCCATCCGGATCTTCTCGATATCAAAAACGGCTTCTGCGCCGTTTCGCTTAATGATCTTCATCGGCTTTCCTCCTTGGAACCATCTTTCCTTTGAATTTGTCGTGCAGGAGCTATTATACTAGATATTGTGGTTTTGTCAAGTCCCGGATGCCAAATGTGGTGCACCCCATTTGGTGAGGAAAAAGTGACATTTTTCCCATTTCCTTTTTGCCGCCACCGGAAGGCAGGAAAGTTTCCATTTACCCCCGTTCTTCAAAAGAAAGGTTTGAAAAACAGAAGGGAATATAGTATAATTGCAGAAACCATTCTTTACATAATCCCCGGCCTTTCCCGGGGAAAAATGAAAGGAGTATTTTTCATGGTCAAAACTTTCGGCATTTTGCCCTCCGGTGAGGAGGCACATCTGTATACCATTCAGGCCGGCGGCCTTACCGCCACCGTCAGCGACTACGGTGCCACTCTGGTCAACCTTCTGGTACCGGACAGCACCGGGGCTCTGGCAGACGTGGTTCTGGGCTTTGACGACTGCAACGGCTACCGTCTGGGGGGCGGCTGTTTGGGTGCCACCGTTGGCCGCAACGCCAACCGGATCCAGGGCGGCAGCTTCACTTTGGGCACCAAGCAGTGCCAGATGCCCAAAAACGAAGGCAACAACAACCTCCACTCCGGCCCGGACTTCTACTTCCAGCGGATGTGGACGCTGGTTTCCCATACGGAATCTGCCATCACCCTTTCCCTCCACAGCCCCCACGGCGATCAGGGATTCCCCGGCAATGCGGATATCCGGGTGACCTATACCCTGGACGACAATGGCGGTCTGCACATCGTCTACGACGGCCGCTGCGATCAGGACACCGTATTCAACATGACCAACCACAGCTATTTCAATCTGGCCGGTCACGAGAAGACCGACGCCGCCATGGCGCAACTGCTGTGCCTCCCCGGCCGGTTCTTTAACCCCGACGATGCCGAAAGCATCCCCACCGGGGAACTGCGGAGCGTGGAGGGCAGCCCCATGGATTTCCGTCTCCCCAAGGCCATCGGTCAGGACATCGGCGCTGACTATGAACCCCTGCATCTGCAAGGGGGCTACGATCACAACTGGGAAGTTTTCTGCAATCCCTGTGCCCAGCTCACGGATCCCGGTTCCGGCCGTACCATGGCGGTGTATACCGACTGCCCCGGCATCCAGTTCTATTCCGGCAACTACCTGAATGAGCAAGGCAAGGGCGGCGTATTCTACGGCAAGCGCACCGGTGTGGCACTGGAGACCCAGTTCTACCCCGACTGCCTGCACCACCCCGACTGGCCCCAGCCCGTCACCAAGGCAGGTGAACACTACCACAGCGAAACGGTGTACCGCTTCAGCTGGTAAATTTGCCTGTGGGCGGGAACGTAATAAAATGGCAGACACGATAGGTGCCTGCCATTTTTCTATACC
>CAYXUI010000105.1:0-3367 GCA_964468195.1 uncultured Oscillospiraceae bacterium
CCAGTTCTCCACTGTCTGCCAAATTCCGGTACAGGGCCAGCGAAGTCCGGTAAAGTACAAGGTTATCCGGTGCGTATTTATCCCCGCCGGGCTGCAAGGTAGCACCGCCGGCAACAGTATTTTCGGTTTTGGTTTCCATAACTTTCAAACTCCTTCCCGCAGCATTTGCATTCCAGTTGGTAATACGCCTTTTTCTTTACCGCTTCCGGGTGGCTGTTCCACCAAGCCATACGGCAGGCATCTGAGCAGAATTTCTTCTCCCGGCGGCCCTTAGGTTGCATCATCAATTTTCCACAGTTTTGGCAGACTTTGGTTCCGGGAATATCTGGATGCCGGGCAATGTGAGAGCGCACGGTGCTGGCGGGTAAGCCAAGAGTTGCCGCAATTTTGGCCGGTCGGTATCCCTCCAGCCGTAAATTTTGGATGGCGATTCTATCCTGTAAGCGCATGATTTCTCCTTTCGGTGGATGGGAGAACCATCCAAAGTGAACGGCTCTCCCCCAATGTTTCTATGGATTTTATGTTTTCACTTTATTCTCCTCTATCCTCAACGGGCGTTCCGCTAATCTTCAGCATTTTCACCGCCTCAGGCAGAACCAGCTTGGCATCCACCCGCTGGGAGGCCAGGAAGGCCACCTGACCATGGTCGGCATACCGCTCCACCAGCCGCTTGATGACCCGTTTGCCCCGATCGCCAATCCAGAAGTAGCTGAAATCTCCAAACAGAACCGGGATACCGCCGGGAACCACATCATCCAGCGCTTTGCAGATGTAAATGGGATAGCCGAACAGGGATACCGGTTCCCCTTCTGCCAGATTCTGTCGCCACAGGCTGTGGCCCCGGTAGTGGGGAATTCTGCGTAACCGGCGATAGGCATCCTCCGACATGACCCAAACCGCATTCCGCCGGTATTCCTCTTTCAGAGAATGCTCCAGCTCAATCATGTCATCCATGGTGATCTCCTTCTCCAGTTCGGACTCAGCCCCCAATTCAGCCTGATAGATCAAGCCCAAAGGCTTGCCTTTGCCGTCACCTTTGATAAAGGCCTTCTCTTCTGCAACGCCGATGCGCTGGGAAAACACATCCAAAATATGCTTTTCCAGATCCACGCCGTTGTCTTCCAGCATTTCATCCGTGACCAGGATAGAGGTACCCAGTTTGTAGGCATCCAGCACGATTTCCCCGAATTCCGCATCGACAAATTTCATGGGCTGGTTCTCCATGATCCAGTCGGCAGCACCCATAGACTCCACCACCGGGATGCGCAGCCGCTGGAATGTCTGGATGCGGTGGCTGATTTTGCGCAGTACATTTTCCTGGGTCAGAGCTTCCACCAACTTATTTTCGTACGTGTCCGGAACCAGATATCCACCAGCCCCGTCGCTGCCCGCTTTCAGGGCATTAGTGGGCATCCCGGTATGCATGGTGTCCCAGAAAGCAGCACTGTAAGTAGCTTCCTGCTTCTTTGCGACCGCAGTGGGGTCAGGCTTCTTTCCACTCATTTCCACAGCCAGTTCTTCCAGTCGCCGCAGGGCTTCTGCGGCAGTTTTAATGTTACTCATAGTGATATTCCTCCATATTTTTAATAATTTCTCTGTCCGGAACGGGCGGTCAGCAGCCGTTCCATCACATCATCCTGGGGCGTTCTGCCACCAAAGTCCACGGTGCAGTTTTCCTTGACCACCTGATAAATTTGAAACCAGGCGGCGTTGGCCTGCTTCATATACTCCCGCCCCATGGTAACATAGGGGGAAGCAATGACCGTTCCGGTGGGTTTCTTGGCCAGAAAGCCAAATTCAGACACCGCTTCCTCGCACTGGATCCAGCGGGCCACGCTCATGGCATACTGCTCAATCTGCTGGGGCGTGACCAGCTGGTCGCATTTTCGCTGATGCAACCACTCCCAGGTTTCTTTGTAGATATCCTCGGCACAGGTGATGGTGCCATCCTTTTGCTTCGCCTTGAGATAATCCTTCACCGGGGGCATTTCGCTGCCCTTCAGGTTGACCGCTTCGTCACCGAAGTCAACAACCGTCAGCTTTCTGCCGCCGGGATTCCCGGATGCGATTTTTTCGGAAAGTGCCTTTGGTTTTCTCCCTGCTCCGGGCCGGGCTCCACCCCGGTTTGTACCGTCTTTCGACATACTATCTACTCCTTTTCGTATAATAATGGTTTGATTTTCAGGTTTTTTACCTTTGAAATCGCCGTTTTTCTTCGTGCGACCCCACGCCCGTTGTCCAAGGGATAGGGTACAGAGATTTGACCTCCCCCTGGGGGTGTCAGCACAGGTTTTCGGGCGGATGCTTGAACCGACGGCTGTGGAAATAGTCCATCATCTGCTGGGCAGTGTCGAAATAGTGGCCGTTTCCTCTGTACTCCAGACACCAGTGGGGATCATCCTTGTCCCTGCTGAACATGATGATGACGGCATCCTTGGCATTCTGGGGAATGATTTTCACCACAGAGTATCGCTCCAAATTCAGTCCCTTCCACAGATAGCGGGACAGGTCTTCTTGTTCCATAGGGATGTGGTTCTTGGTTTTCATGTTTCATTACCTCATTTCTTGTTTTGATAGTTGCGTCAGTAGCAGCTGGTAGCAGTTAGTAGCAGTGCCGGTAGCAGTTGTGAAAGTCGGAAATCCGTTGCGGCACATGGGTTTTCAGCAAATCGGTAGCATTTGGTAGCAGCATTTTCAAATTCATTTCCACGCATAACAATCCTTGTATATGCTTTTAACCATGTACAATCTTTTTTGTATCTCGCCCAAAAGTTGATTTTACTGCTACCAACTGCTACTAAATCCTAAAAGTCATTGCGGCGCAAGGCTTTTTCGTGGTAGCAGCTGTGGTAGCAGTTGGTAGCAGAAGTAGCAGCAACTGTGGTCATTGCAGGAATTCTGCGCCGTCATAGCCGTACTCCCGCTGGTACTGCTGCCTGGTTTCCTGGGTCAGTGACAGTTTTTTGTAGTAGGTATTCCCATTGCGGCGGGTGGTCATATCCGTCATTGAAGAACCATAAAACTCCGCCAGTTCCTCCCGGAATTCTTTTGCCGTTTTGCTGTAGCCGTTATTGTTATCTTTGCACCAGGCGGCATAGACTTTGAAAATTCGTCCGGTTGTGCAGTGAAGATTGATTTTCCCCTGTGGCCAGGGGCATAAGCATTCTTCCGCAAAGCTGATTACGGAACTGTTGGCATTGCGGTAGTTCTGTCTGGCGGCTTCCACACATTTCGGTTCAGAGAAACGATGGCCATTGGCAATCACGGTCTGTAAGGCCATAACAGCTTTGTAAATGCTTCATTGACAGAATACATTTTGACCATTTCTTCGTCATAATCAGAAATGTAGCCCTTAATGATACCCTTG
>CAYXUI010000106.1:0-3319 GCA_964468195.1 uncultured Oscillospiraceae bacterium
GGAGAGGGATTTTCGATGCACTCGTCAAAGGCCATGCAGATATCGCTGCCCAGGTTGGACTGGATCTGCATGCTTTCCTCCGGCCCCATGAAGATCTTGTGGCCATCGATATGGGAGGCAAACGTCACGCCCTCTTCCTTGATCTTTCGTAGGGAAGCCAGGCTGAATACCTGGAATCCGCCGGAGTCCGTCAGAATGGGGCCATCCCAGGTCATAAACTTGTGCAGCCCCCCCATCTGCCGCACCACCTTATCGGCGGGGCGCAGATGCAGGTGGTAGGTATTGCTCAGCTCCACCTGGCAGCCGATATTTTTCAGATCTTCGGCGCTCAGGGCACCCTTAATGGCGCCCTGGGTGCCAACATTCATAAATACCGGAGTCTGCACCGTGCCGTGGGCGCAGGTGAATTCACCCCGCCGGGCCTTTCCTTCGGTTTTTTTCAGTTCAAACATTTTTCGTTCTCCTCTCTGTAGCGGATATGACAGCAAAGTGCTTCCCGGCGGGCACCGTGGCACTCCGCTGCGGTATCCGGCAAATGGATAAACCCACAGTTATTCAGCATCCGTTCACACCGAATATTTCTGGCGAACCGTCTGCAATATACATAGTCACATCCCAGTTCTTGAAAGCAGTATTGGCAGAGTGCCTGAAGCGCTTCGTCTGCGAATCTCTTTCCCCAACGGCTGCGGCTGATGACAAATCCGATCTCTACACCTGTTTTCCTGTCCGTCACAGCCTCGTGATGGAACTGCCGGTTCCGCAGGGACAGAAATCCCATGACATGATTTTCCGCTTTTTCCACCAGAACCAGCGTATCTTTTCGGGATTCCAGCCGTTGCACCATTTCTGTAGAGCATTCCTGTGACGCACTGACTGGAAAGCCTGCCAGTTCCGCAGTTTCCGCATCCCCAAAGATTTCGTGCAGTGCCTCTGCATCTTCCAAAGATATGGGCCGCAAGATCAGCCGTTCCGTTTCGATCCGGATGGCAGATACCTCCCATTTACACGGTTCTGTCATCCTTATCTCTCCCGCAATTCCGGGTGATAGCGGACATAGGAGCGTACCGGGATCTTCCGTCCATCCGGATAATCCGCCGTGGTATCGAACTGGAAGGCAAAGCCACACTTTTCGATGGCCCGGCCGGACTGGGCATTGCTGGTAAAATGGCCGCAGGTCACAAAGTCATAGTGCAGGGTTTCAAAACAATATGCGCACACCGCCCGGACGGCTTCCGGCATCAGTCCCCGGCCCCAGTAGCCCTGCGCCAGATCAAAGCCCAGTTCCCTGCCCCGCAATTTCCGATCCAGGGGATATTTCGCCCAGGGGCGCATCTGAATGGATACCGTACCGATAACGGTGCCACTTTCTTTCAGTTCCAGGGCCAGGGTCTCATTGTCCCGGATAAATTCCTCCACCCGTTTCTGACTTTCTTCCAAAGTCTTACACAGAGAAAACCCCGCCTGCTCTGCCACCGCCGAATCCCCGGTAACCGCATGCAGATCCATCAGATCCTTCTGCTCCACCGGCCGCAGGATCAGCCGCTCCGTTTCGATCCGCATAGCAGAAGCATCCACCGGTGCCGTCATCTGCCGGGCGATTTCTTTCTCTCCCGGGGACAGATTCATCTTTTCCAGCATTCTGTTTCTCCTTTCCGCCAGGAACACACCGTCTCCACACTGTTATCTCTGGCATACATGCATTCTCTTCGCTGATTATACCGTTTTATTCGGTGTTTTGCAAGTATCAAAACGAAGGGTCTCATTTACAAACTGCTGCGGCTCACAAATAACATGAGCCGCAGCAATCCTTATTTCAGCAGGAAACAACTGGTATAGGCCATTTTGTCGGAACCGTAATAGTAGGTCAGATCATTTTCCCGGCAAACTTCCAGCACCAAAATGCCGAAGGCTTCCATGGAAGAGATCCGCTTTTCCGGGAACCGGCAGGGTTCATCAGGGCAGGTACAGGTGGCGCATTGGGTACAGCAACCGGCACCCAGTGCCAGTACGTCATGATGCTTTTCCCGGATGGCTGCATACATTTCGGTAAAACGGGATTTATGTTCCGCTTCGATCTCCATCATGGCTTCAAAGTCAAATCCGTCTTCCACATCTCCCACGGACTGTACCAGAATACCGCAGACAGCCCCTTCTACCTGTTCCCGGCAGGCATCCAGTTCGCCACAATCCGGGGGACAGCTCCAGCATTTTCCGTAGCGGCCGCAGGTGTTGGTGGCACACATATCCCGGACTTCCTGCTTCAGTTCGATGGTTGCAGGGTCCAGCGGGCCGAAATGCTCAAATCCTGCTGTCTGGGCCAGTGCGGCCAGTTCTTCATAGGTCATGGTTCTTCCTCCTCAAATTCCAATGCATCCACAAACCGGTCCTGAAATTCCGGTTTGCTGGCCAGCTCCAAAAACTCCGTTTCTGCGGCCAGACGCTTGCTTTCTTCAAATGTATCCCGGCTCAGGGCACAGGCCTTGGCACCTTCTCCGGCTGCATTGCCGATAGGTTGAATGCGGTTTTCCAGCACCGGCGGGATCATGCCAATGCGGCAGGCCGAGGCGGGATTCATATAATTGCCAAAGGCCCCCGCCAGTAACACCTGCCGAATGTCCTCCGTGGCCACTCCCAGATGCTCGCACATCAGCTCAACACCTGCCCGAATAGCAGCCTTGGCAAGCTGCACTTCCCGAACATCCGCCTGGGTCAGGGTAACGGCGGTGCCAGGAATGGTGTAAGCCTTTTCCGGCAGATAGCCGGATTCATCCAGAATACCGGCATCCAGCAGACAAGCTACCAGATCCAGCAAACCGGAGCCACAGAGACCCATGGCTTCCCCGTCGCCGATAACGTGCGCGTGGATCTCACCGTTTTCCAGGGTCACATGGTCGATGGCACCGGGACATCCCCGCATGCCCTGAGAGATCTTCGCTCCCTCAAAAGCAGGACCGGCAGCGGTGGAGCAGGCGATGCGACGATGTTGGTTACCCAGCACCATTTCTCCGTTGGTGCCGATATCGATCATCAGGGTCAGTTCTTCCCGCTGGCCGAATCCGGCAGCTACCAGACACCCCACGGTGTCTGCACCCACGAAGCCCGCAATGTTGGGCAATATCCGCAGGCGACCCTCCGGATGAATGGACAGCAATCCGGCGGCAGGGCGTTCCAGCGCAGCGGTCTGTTTTGGCATATAGGGCGGGACCACCAGCGGTGCAGGATCAATGCCCAAAAGCAGATGGTGCATGGCTGTGTTTCCCACCAACGTTATCAGTGTGATATCCTCCCGCAGGATTCCTGCCTGACCGGTCAGCGTAGT
>CAYXUI010000107.1:0-3210 GCA_964468195.1 uncultured Oscillospiraceae bacterium
ATTCCCACTCAATGGTTCCCACAGGCTTTGGGGTCAGATCCAGGCAGACGCGGTTGATGCCTTCGACCTCGTGGGTGATGCGGTCGGTGATGTGGTGCAGGACGGGGTAGGGGATCTCTTCGATGGTGGCGGTCATGGCATCCACGGTGTTCACGGCGCGGATGATGGCGGGCCAACCTTCGTAACGCTTGCCGTCACGGACGCCAACGCTCTTGAAGTCCGGCACGGAGATGAAGTACTGCCAGACGTGGGTCAGATTGTTCTTCTCGAACTCTTCCCGCAAAATGGCATCGGCCTCCCGCAGGGCGTTCAGACGATCCCGGGTGATGGCACCTAGGCAGCGGACACCCAGACCGGGGCCGGGGAAGGGCTGACGGTAGACCATATGATGGGGCAGACCCAGAGCTTCGCCGACTACACGGACTTCGTCCTTGAACAGCAGCTTCACGGGCTCCACCAGCTCCATGGTCATCCAGGCAGGCAGACCGCCCACATTGTGGTGAGCCTTGACACCCTTGGACTCCAGAATGTCGGGGTAAATGGTGCCCTGAGCCAGGAAGGAGATGCCCTCCAGCTTCTCGGATTCTTCACCGAAGACCTTGATGAACTCTTCGCCGATGATCTTGCGCTTCCGCTCAGGCTCGGCAACACCGGCCAACAGATCCAGGAACCGGTCAGTGGCATCCACATAGATCAGGTTGGCATCCAGCGCTTCGCCAAAGACCCGGATGACATCTTCGCTTTCGCCCTTGCGCATGAGGCCGTGGTTGACGTGAACGCAAACCAGCTGCTTGCCGATGGCCTTGATCAGCAGAGCGGCCACCACGCTGGAGTCCACGCCGCCGGACAGAGCCAGCAGAACCTTCTTGTCGCCTACCTGCTCCCGGACGGCGGCTACCTGTTCTTCAATGAACTTCTGGGCCAGCTCGGGGGTGGTGATGCGCTCCATGGATTCGGGACGTACATTACTAGACATATAGAACCCTCCAAATTACAGTATCAAAGAAAGTATGGGTTTTCAACATATGTATTATAAACCCATTTTGATACCAGCGCAAGATTTTCTTGCAGCCAAATGGAAATTTTGTCGATGTAACGACTGCTATGCCCCGGAAGAATCGCTTTTTGTTGCAATTTGGCGGACATGTGGTATAATGAATCAAAGAAAGAAAAAGAGGAGGGCATTTACCATGGGAATCGTGGTGATCGGCGCAGTATTTGTAGACATTAAGGGGTATCCGGAAGATACCTTCATCCCCACCGGCAGAAATAAAGGTCGGGTGGAACAGATTCATGGCGGTGTGGCCCGGAACGTGGCCGAGGACGTGGCCAACTGCGAACTGCGGCCCACCCTGGTCAGTCTGGTGGATGACACCAGTGCCGGCGAGGATGTGCTGCGGAAACTGCGTAACCACAAGGTCAATACCGATTACATCCGGGCCACCAAGGACGGCATGGGCACCTGGCTGGCCGTGTTTGATAACGATGGCGATGTGGCAGCTTCCATTTCCAAGCGGCCCAATCTGATGCCCATTGCGGATATTCTGGACGAACAGGGCGACGAGATCATCGGTGCCTGTGACAGCATCATCATCGAGATCGATGTGGACAAGGACATCATCAAGCGCACCTTTAAGCTGGCTCAGAAGTATAACAAGCGGGTCTATGCCGTGGTGGCCAATATGAGCATCGCCATGGAGCGCCGGGACTTTTTGCAGAACGTGGAGTGCTTCGTCTGCAACCGGCAGGAGGCAGGGCTCCTGTTCTTTGACAATTATTCCGAAAAGACCCCGGAGGAAATGGTGGAGCTCATCTCCGAGAAGGCCAAAGCCGCCAAGATCAAGAGCATGATCGTCACCATGGGCGGCGACGGTGCGGTGTATGCCAATATAGACGGCGAAAAAGGCTTCTGCCCTGCCCGAAAGGTGGAAGTAAAGGATACCACCGGTGCCGGCGATTCCTTCTGTGCCGGTGCAGCCATCGGCCTGACCTATGGCAAGTCCATGCGGGAGGCCTGTGAGATCGGCTCCATGCTGGCGGCTTCCGTCATCGTGACCACGGAAAGCGTCTGCCCCCGGTTCCAGCCCAGAGAGCTGGGGCTGGATATAGATGTGGTGGACTGAGATGGCCTACAAGCGCATTCTGACCATTCAGGATATCTCCTGTGTGGGGCAATGCTCCATGACGGTGGCCCTGCCCATTCTCTCGGCCTGCGGCCATGAGACCTGCATTTTGCCAACAGCCCTGCTGTCCACCCACACCGGTGGCTTCGGCCGGCCGGAAGTGGTGCATCTGGACACTGCGGCGGACAAACTATGGCGCCACTGGCAGGAAAACGGTATCACTTTTGATGCGGTATTGGTGGGATATTTGGGCAGTGTCGGGGCAGTGGAAACGGCCGGAAAAATTCTGGACACTATGTTGGCTCCCGGCGGCCTGAAAATCCTGGACCCGGCCATGGCCGACCACGGTAAGCGCTATTCCGGTTTTGACGAAACCTACGCCCGGGCCATAGCCGGGCTCTGCCGGAAGGCAGATGTGCTCATCCCCAACGTGACGGAAGCGGCCATGCTGACAGGAATGGAATACCGGGAAGCGTTGGATGAAAACTACGTTTGCAGTCTGCTGGAAGCGCTGGACTGTCCCAATGTGGTACTGACGGGAGTTGGCTATCAGAAGGGGCAAACCGGCGTGGCGGTAAGATCCGGAGAAAACTGGTTCCATCATACCCATCCCAAACTGGAAAAAAGCTATCATGGCACGGGGGATATTCTGGCCGCCTGCCTGACCGGAGCCCTGCTGCGGGGAAAAACGCTGGAAGAATCGGCGGTCATTGCCGCGAACTTCACCTGTCGCTGCATCCAGGAAACCGCCAGGAACCCCGCCCACTGGTACGGCGTCAAATTCGAGCCGGTACTGCCGGAGCTGATGCACCTGTTAAACACCTGACCCGGAGCGCACTGCCACCGGGTCAGATTCTTCCTTGACAGAATGACTAATTCCGGGTAAAATAAGACAGTCATATCCCATATGCCCCAGTAGCTCAGTTGTATAGAGCGATCGCCTCCTAAGGTTACGTTACAACGGTCGCCTACTAAAAACTTCATATAGGATTCAAGTTCGAGTTTCTTCGGGCTTAATCATAAATTTAGCCATGTCGCAATAGCTCAGTTGGATAGAGCACACGCCTCCTAAGCGGCAGCTCGTTCG
>CAYXUI010000108.1:0-3014 GCA_964468195.1 uncultured Oscillospiraceae bacterium
TAGTAGCCCGCCAGATTGTCATAGCGGCCGCCGGAGCAGACGGAGCCGATCTCCGGATGATCCAGCAGAGTGGTCTCATAGACGGTGCCGGTGTAGTAATCCAGACCACGGGCAATGGTCAGGTCAACAGCGAAGTTGCTCTCCGGCACGCCGAAGGCAGCCAGATTCCGGCACACGGCCTTCAGTTCTTCCAGACCGGCATCGAACATTTCATCCCGGCCGGTGTAGCCCTCCAGGGCGGCGATGACCTGCTCGTTGGTGCCGGTGATGGCGATGAAGGTCAGGATCTCATTTGCCTGCTCTTCCGTCAGACCACAGTCCTCCATGAGGATGACCTTGACCTTTTCGGCACCGATCTTATCCAGCTTGTCCACGGTGCGCATAATGTCTCCGGACTTTTCGGACAGACCCTGCATGGCATAGAAGCCGTTGAGGATCTTCCGGTTGTTCACCCGGATCTGGAACCGGCTCAGGCCGAATCCCTTGAATACCTTATAAATAATGGCAGGAATTTCCGCCTCGTTGAGGATGTCCAGCTTGCCGTCACCGATGATGTCGATATCCGCCTGATAGAACTCCCGGAACCGGCCACGCTGGGCCCGCTCGCCTCGGTAGACCTTGCTGATCTGGAACCGGCGGAAGGGGAAAGCCAGCTCGTTATAGTGCAGGGCAACGTACTTTGCCAGAGGCACCGTCAAATCGAACCGCAGGGCCAGGTCGCTGTCCCCCTTGGTGAAGCGGTAGATCTGCTTTTCCGTATCGCCGCCACCCTTGGCAAGCAAAATCTGGGCATCCTCGATCACAGGAGTGTCCAGAGGGGCAAAGCCGTAGGAAGCGTAAGTGGAGCGGAGAATCTCCGTCATTTTTTCAAAGCGGATCTGCTTGCCGGGCAGCAGCTCCATAAAACCGGACAATGTCCGGGGTTTGATGATTTCCATAGAATCCTCCAAAATAATTATGAATGATAAATTACAAATTACAAATTTGGGGGATGCCAAAGGGCAAAATACGGTGTCATCCCGACCAAGCGTTAGCGCGTGGAGGGATCTACGCACAAACCGCCTCTTATGCAGTAGGTAAGTGCCAAGATCCCTCGACTCGCTGTCGCTCCCTCGGGATGACAGGTGTAGCTGAAACTTACAGTTTTTGCATCTTATGGTCTACGGGATTATTTAGGCTCTTGATTCGCATTTTAAATTTGTAATTCGTAATTTGTAATTATGAATGATATCAATATCTGGTTTTGCTTCTGAGCATTTCCCGCCAATCCAGGTCGCCACGCTGCAGACCCATGATGAGCATTTCGGCGGAGGCCAGATTGGTAGCGATGGGAACATTGTGCTTGTCGCAATGGCGGATGGTCTCGATCATCTGGCTGTCGTCCCAGGGCTCGGTGGTGTTGGGGTCGGTAAACAGCAGCACCAGATCGATCTCGTTATAGGCGATCCGGGCATTGATCTGCTGATGGCCCCCCTGCTTATGGGACAGCAGCAGGGTGATGGGCAGACCGGTATTGTCCGCAATGAGCCGGCCGGTGGTGGCCGTTGCGTAGAGGCTGTGCTTCATCAGTACACTCTTATAGGCGGTGCAGAACTGAACCATCAATTCCTTCTTTTTATCGTGTGCCAAAAATGCGATATTCACAGCGATCACTCCTTGCATGATATATAGGAAAAGTTTGATTATTTCAGGGTAATAGGGGCGTAAAGTCCCTGAATGCGTTTGGCAATGTTGCGGCAGGCTTTGGCTGCGGGGCAGCGCTTTGCGTAATGCAACAGAGGCTGGCCGAAGGATGCGGCCAATGTGACACAGGGATCCTCCAGCACCACACCGGTCAAAGGCAGCCCTGCCATATCCATGACATCGTCAATGGTCACGCGGACGGTGCTCAGCACCTCCCGGTCCACCCGGTTGACGATGAGCCGGGCATCTTTTTTGCCCATAAGCTCCAGCAGTTCTCCCACCCGGGCAGCGTCCCGGACGGCAGCAGGACCGGAACCGGTGACCAGCAGGAAGCGGTCGGCACCGCCGGAAACCAGCCGGAATCCGGCATCCACACCGGCGGGAGCATCCAGGAAGATATAGTCAAATTCCTTCCGGGCCTGCCGCAGCATGGCGCGAAACGGTTCGGCCTCAATGGCTTCCACCGGGCAGTTCATGGGGGCTGTCAAAAAGCGCAGGCTGGGATAGACAGGATGGACCGCCGCCTGGTCCAGACCATAATGGCCGGAAGTCACATCCAGGAAGGACAATCCGCCACTATCCGTAAGCCCCAGAGAGATATCCAGATTCCGCAATCCCACATCGCAATCGATGCACAGGACCTTCTTTCCTTCCTCCGCCAGGGCCGTGGCAACGCCGGCACAGACCGAGGTTTTTCCGGTTCCGCCCTTGCCGGACAGGACTGCAAACACTTCGCCCAACCGTCATCGCCTCCTAACCATAGTTTGTGTTCATTATAAAGCCAATTCGCACAAAAATCAAGAGGATTTTCAGCCTTTTTTGAATGCTTTTCATCAGAATAAACAAAATAGTTAGGAGTTAGCCTGCGCAACGAGAAGTTGTGGCAGACAATTTCGCACTGTGCATTTTGCATTCTGCATTCCCAACAACTGTCCACTGTCAACTATCCACTATCCACTGAAAAAAGGGGGTTGCACCTTTGTGGAAAGTGAGCTATAATTATTTTGTAAAAATACGGGCATATGCCCGACAATTGGAGGAATGATTCCTATGTTCAACGCTATGATTGAAACTCTGAAGGCCAATCCCCGCAAGATCGTGTTCACCGAGGGCCACGACGCCCGTATTCTGGAAGCTACTGCCCGTCTGGTGGAAGGCGGCTTCCTGACCCCCATCCTGGTGGGCAATGTGGAAGAAGTCAAGGCCAACGCCGCCAAGGGTGGCTTCAACATCGAAGGCGTGGAGATCCTGGATCCTTTGACCTACGAAGGCATGGACGCCATGGTCGAGAAGATGGTGGAACTGCGCAAGGGCAAGATGTCCGCTGAGGA
>CAYXUI010000109.1:0-2986 GCA_964468195.1 uncultured Oscillospiraceae bacterium
GACCTTCACGGAAGTTTGCCTTAACGGGGATCTCGATGGTACGGCCAGCGGTATCGGCCATCAGGCCACGCATACCGGCCAGCTGACGGATCTGAGCCATAGAACCACGGGCGCCGGAGTCCGCCATCATGTAGATGGGGTTGTACTGGTCCAGATTGCCCTGCAGGGCATCGGTGACGTCCTTGGTGGTCTGCTCCCACTGCTGGACAACCAGACGGTAACGCTCGTCGTTGGTGATGAAGCCCTGACGGTAGTAGTTTTCGATCTCCACGACCTTGCCTTCTGCCTGCTTGACCATCTCGTACTTGATGGCAGGCACTTCCATATCCGCAATGGACACGGAAATAGCACCCTTGGTGGAGTACTTATAGCCCAGAGCCTTGATTTTATCCAGCATCTCGGTGGACACGGTAAAGCCGTGGATCCGGATGCACTTGTCGATAATCTTGCCCAGCTGCTTCTTGCCAACCAGGAAGTCGATTTCCAGGTCGAAGAGCTTTTCCGGGTCGCTGCGGTCCACAAAGCCCAGATCCTGCGGGATAGGCTCGTTGTAGATCAGACGGCCAACGGTGGCATTGATGATGCGATACTGCATCACACCGTCGATCTCCTTGCCGAAGCGCACCAGAATAGGAGCGTGGAGGCCAATGGCACCATCAGCGTAAGCAGCGATGGCTTCCTCAGGAGAGGAGTAGGCGTGGACGGGACGGAACTTGGCTTCTGCCTTGCCCTCGGCCTTGGCCTGCTTGTTGGCAGCCAGGAACTCGTCGGCATCCACCACGGTACCGGCAGTCAGAGCGGTATCGCCTGCGTCGGTAACGAAGACTTCCTCCGCGCCCTTCTCGGCCTTGCCCAGACGGGTGTAGGTCAGGTAGTAAGCACCCAAAATCATATCCTGGGTAGGCACGGTAACGGGCTTGCCGTCCTGAGGACGGAGCAGGTTGTTGGCGGACAGCATCAGCATTCTGGCTTCTGCCTGAGCCTCGGGAGACAGGGGCACGTGAATAGCCATCTGGTCACCGTCGAAGTCGGCGTTGAATGCGGTACAGCAAAGGGGGTGCAGCTTCAGAGCACGGCCTTCCACCAGCACAGGCTCGAAAGCCTGAATGCCCAGACGGTGCAGCGTAGGTGCGCGGTTCAGGAACACGGGACGATCCTTGATGACATCATCCAGCGCATCCCAGACCTCTGCCTTGCCCTTGTCGATCATCTTCTTGGCGGACTTGATGTTGTTTGCCAGACCGTCAGAGACCAGCTTCTTCATAACGAAGGGGCGGAACAGCTCAATGGCCATTTCCTTGGGCACGCCGCACTGATACAGCTTCAGCTCAGGGCCGACGACGATAACGGAACGTCCGGAGTAGTCAACACGCTTACCCAGCAGGTTCTGACGGAAACGGCCCTGCTTGCCCTTCAGCATATCAGACAGGGACTTCAGAGCCCGGTTGTTGGCACCGGTAACGGCACGGCCACGGCGGCCGTTGTCGATCAGAGCATCCACAGCCTCCTGCAGCATCCGCTTTTCATTGCGGATGATGATGTCAGGAGCATGAAGCTGAACCAGCCGCTTCAGACGGTTGTTCCGGTTAATGACCCGGCGATACAGATCATTCAGGTCGGAGGTTGCGAACCGGCCGCCGTCCAGCTGGATCATGGGACGGATATCCGGAGGAATGACAGGCAGCACATCCATGATCATCCAGCTGGGCTTGTTGCCGGATTCCCGGAAAGCTTCCACCACTTCCAGCCGCTTCACCAGCCGCAGCTTCTTCTGCGCAGAGGCAGTCTTCAGCTCGGCACGGAGCTGGGTGCTGAGCTGATCCAAATCGATCTGCTCCAGCAGCTCCTTGACGGCTTCCGCGCCCATACCGGCACGGAAGTCATCTTCGTACTTCTCCCGCATGTCCCGGTATTCCTTCTCGGTGAGCACCTGGTTTCTGGCCAGAGGTGCATCACCGGGATCGGTGACGATGTAGGCGGCGAAGTACAGCACCTTCTCCAGGATCTTGGGGCTGATATCCAGAATCAGACCCATCCGGGAGGGGATGCCCTTGAAATACCAGATATGAGAGCAGGGAGCGGCCAGTTCAATGTGGCCCATACGCTCCCGGCGGACCTTTGCTTTGGTGACTTCCACACCGCAACGGTCACAAACCTTGCCCTTATACTTGATCTTTTTATATTTACCGCAGTGACATTCCCAGTCCTTCTGGGGTCCGAAGATCCGCTCGCAGTACAGGCCGTCACGTTCGGGTTTCAGGGTACGATAGTTGATGGTCTCAGGCTTCTTGACTTCGCCATAGGACCACTGCCGGATCATCTCCGGAGACGCAATGCCAATCTTAATGGCATCAAAGGTGGCATCTGCCATGTAGTAGCCTCCTTATTCTTCCGTGTCGGCATCCATGCTGCCGAACACATCCATAATATCCTCAGGGCTGTCCTCGTCCTCCACGAAACCGGCGCTCAGCACATCTTCCTTGGTGCCGGTGACGGTCTCGGTGACATCGGAGGCGTAGAACATCTCTTCGTCGTCATCGTCCTCCCGCAGCTCGATCTCATTGCCGTTTTCATCCAGCACGCGGATATCCAGGCACAGAGCCTGCAGTTCCTTCACCAGAACCTTGAACGATTCGGGCACACCGGGCTTGGGAATGTTGGCACCCTTGACGATGGCTTCGTAGGTCTTGACACGGCCGGTCACGTCGTCGGACTTCACCGTCAGGATCTCCTGCAGGGTGTAGGCGGCGCCGTAAGCTTCCAGGGCCCAGACTTCCATTTCGCCGAAACGCTGACCACCGAACTGGGCCTTGCCGCCCAGAGGCTGCTGCGTAACCAGTGCGTAGGGACCGGTGGAACGGGCATGGATCTTATCATCGACCAGATGGTGGAGCTTCAGGTAGTAGGGATAACCAACGGTGACCAGGTTATCGAAGGGTTCGCCGGTACGGCCATCATAGAGGATGGTCTTGCCGTCTTCCCGCAG
>CAYXUI010000110.1:0-2779 GCA_964468195.1 uncultured Oscillospiraceae bacterium
TGCCCTTTACCATGTGCCACGAAATGGCCCACCGGATGTGCATCGCCAATGAGCGGGATGCCAATTTTGCAGGTTTCCTGGCCTGTATGGCCCATTCCGATGTCCAGTTCCAGTATTCCGGCTATTTTATGGCTTACCGCTACTGCTACAATGCGCTCTCCAGCCTGCACAACGCAGATGCCGCTGCTGCGGCGGCCCGGGTGAAGAACGGGGCCTGCGACGATCTTCAGCGGGATATGGACTACTACAGCTCCTTCTTCTCCTCCAAAAAGGATACCCTGGCCACCAATGTGGCCGATACCGTCAACGACACCTATCTGAAAGTCAGCGGCGACGAAAACGGCACCGCCTCCTACGGTCAGGTCTGTGACCTGCTGGTGAACTGGCACATCCAGACCGTGGTGCTGCCTTCCATCACCGTGGAGGAGAGCCACTTTGACCCCTATGATGAAACCCAGGTGGATTTAAGCGGCATCGTCAATGCCCGCTGAGCCGGAGGAACGATATATGATGAAAGAAACCCTGAAAAATGGTTTGCCCACACTTTCTCTGGAACTGCCGGAGGATCGGGTGGACACTCTGGTGGCCTTCGGCAGAGCCATGGTCAAGCAGAACGAAGTGATGAACCTGACAGGCATCACCGATGATGTGGGCGTTGCCAATCTCCATTTGTTGGACAGCCTGACGGTGCTCTCCTGCGCTGATCTGAAGGGCAAGACCCTCATCGATGTGGGCTGCGGTGCTGGATTTCCCGGTGTGCCCCTGGCCATTGCCTGCCCGGAAGCCAAAGTGACCCTGCTGGATTCTCTGGGCAAGCGGATGAAATGGCTGGAAACGGTGCTGCCCACTCTGGGCGTCACCGCCGAGTGTGTAACCGCCCGGGCAGAGGAAGCCGTGGTAGACCGCCGGGAGAGCTATGACTTTGCCACCAGCCGGGCTGTGGCACGGCTGAATGTGCTGCTGGAGCTGACGGCTCCCTATGTAAAAGTCGGCGGTGCCGTCCTGGCAATGAAGGGCGCCATGGCAGAAGAAGAACTGGCAGAAGCCGCCTCTGCCATCAAAAAGCTGGGGCTGAAGCTGGAGAAGGTGCAGAAATTCCCCATCGACGGCACCAACCATGTGGTGCTGGTACTGCGGAAAGTTTCCCCTACGCCCAAACAATACCCCAGACGGTTTGCCAAGATCAAACAGGCACCACTATAAATAGTTGACAGTGGAAAGTTTTTTATGAATGCAAAATGCGCTGTGTGATTAGGATACTGTAGGGGCGGCCATTGGCCGCCCGCTTGATACACAGGTGGTCATCGACGGGCGACCAATGGTCGCCCCTACGAAGGGATAACGAACATTATACCAAACAATCCCCCGGATGTGCAAATGCACATCCGGGGGTTCTTCTCACTTCATAAACTTATCAATGGCCTGGCACAGATCATCAATGGCTTCCGTATCGCCATCGGCTACGGCATCCACCATGCAGTGGCGCATATGATCTTTCAAAATCACCTTGCCGGTATTGTCCAGAGCAGAACGGACGGCGGCCAGCTGAATCAAAACTTCCGTACAGTCGTAGCCCTCCTCCACCATCCGCTTTACCTTATCCAGGTGGCCGATGGCCCGGGACAGCCGGTTGACCACGGCCTTTTGATTTTCATGAACATGCCCATGGTCATGGGGAAGTCCCATTTCGTGAGCGTGGATGTGCTCCTGCAATTGCGACATGGCGTGACCTGCTTTCTATCGTAAGTTTTGTTATTATACCGTTTTTTGAGCATCCTTGCAAGCCCTCCCGGGGGATATCCGGGGAAAATATAGGATTTGACAGCAGGGGACAATATCGATATAATAGAATCAAATAAACGCAAGGAGGAATATCCCATGCACATTCATCCCGATCACGTCCACAGCCATTCCCAGGAACATGAGCACAGCTGCACCGGCTCCTGCGCCGGTTGCGCTTCCCAGTGCGAGCATACCCCTATGGAGGAGCTCATGGCACTGATGAAGTATATGGTAGGCCACAACGCCTCCCACGCCAAGGAACTGGCAGATCTGGCTTCTCAGCTGGAAAAGCTGGGCAATCACGTGGCCTACGAGCAGGTCATGGCTGCCGTGTCCGATTTTGAAAAGGGCAACATGCGCCTGAGCGTTGTGCTCAGCAGTCTGGAATAACAGGAGGAAATCTTATGTGCCTGTCCACCGTTTATAAGAACGCTCTGACCCCCGAAGCCATTATGATGCGCAATGTCATGCGCATTGAGTGCAAGGATGGCTGCGTCATCCTCACCGATCTGATGGAGCGCCAGCTCACCATTCCCGGCACTCTGGAAATGGCCAATCTGGTTGACGGCGTGGCCGTCGTCCGGGAAGCGGAATAAAACATGCGCCCCGAACCTGTACATAGGTTCGGGGCGTGTTTTTTGTGTATGGTTGCCGAATGTAAAAAAGAACAGCACACATGGGGGCGCTGCGAAACTTGCTATGGCTCTGGGCTTACACCCGTACCGGGCACAATCCCGGAGCCATGGATTCTCCCACGGGCATTGCCCTTCCCTTGCCGAGGGACGAGAATGAGGGATTCGATTGCATTTGCCCTATGGGCAAATGTAAGGAGTTGTCCCCGTCGAGCCGGGGACGAGCAACAGTCCACCGGAGGCGTTGCATTCAGAATGGTTCGAATCCCTATCTGAATGTAAAAAGAAAAGACACACCGAAAGGTGTGTCTTTTCTTTTTACAGAGGATGAGGGATTCGAACCCCCGCAAACGGAGTCAGAGTCC
>CAYXUI010000111.1:0-2753 GCA_964468195.1 uncultured Oscillospiraceae bacterium
TTTCGTGGTGGGGGAGGACGGATTCGAACCATCGAAGCGATACGCAGCAGATTTACAGTCTGTCCCCTTTGGCCACTCGGGAACTCCCCCATATTCATTTCATCGGCTTGGAGCCGGTAGACGGACTCGAACCCCCGACCTACTGATTACAAATCAGTTGCTCTACCAACTGAGCTATACCGGCGCATCGAACCGAACGTGAATATTATAGCACGGGATTCAAAAAAGTCAAGCATTATTTTTACTTTTTTCTAAAAAATTTTGCAAAAAAGAAAATCCACCGGAAATCTCGGGCTTCCGGTGGATTTTAGGGTTACTTGGTAACTTTTACGGTATAAGTCTTGGTGGTCTTTCCATCCTCGGCAGTGACCTTGATCTGGAAAGTGTTGGTGCCTTCCTTCAGGGTCAGGTCTTCCGGCAGCTCGATGGTGGCCTTGGCATCGAAGGAGAAGGCGGAGATTTTGGTTTCCTCCAGATCCTGCATGGTCAGAGTGCCTTCATATTCCGTAACACCCTTCTGAAAGGCAGGGGAGAGCTTGATGCCCTGCATCCACAGCACTGTCAGATCAGCGTTGGTCATGAATTTGTAGCCACACTGGCAGGTGCCGTCACCAGAGTCGGTGTGCTTGGCAAATTGCTTTTTGGCACCGCAGGCACAGCGATAGCCGTGGCCGTCCCGGTTGACCAGCCATTCATATTCATGGACATGGGCAGCGATATAGGTACCGGCATCTCCTTTGACCTTGGTCACCACGTCACCTACTTTATAACCGGCAACACTGGAGAAGATGATCTTGCCATCGGTATCGACAATGACTCTGCCATCGTCAAAATCATAATAGGAGACAAAAGCGCCGGAGCCGGACTGCTGGATGTGGGTCGCACTGGTATAGTGGGACATGGTAACCGCCCGGGCCGCCATGGGCAGGGCGCCGACCAGAAGGACCAGAGCCAATATCAGACTGAAAAAACGGGTGAATTTCATAAGAGAATCCTCCTCTTTCTTATTTCCATTACCATGATAGTCCCTTTAGATGGAAAAGTCAACAATCGGGAAGAAAAAATCCCCGGAAGGAAATTCCTTCCGGGGAAATGTATTACATCTCGATATCCAGCTTGGCAACAACGGCGGCGCAACGGGGGCACAGGCCGTTTTCGTCGGCTTCCAGAGAGTGCATCCAGCACCGGGGGCACTTGGTTCCCTTGGCTTCGGAGACACCGATGGTCAGTTCGGGGAAGTTCACACCCTGAGCTACCTCAGCGCCTTCCTCGGGAGCGTTCCAGTCCACGGCGGAGACAATGCACACCTCAGCCAGGTTCACGCCTTCACAGGCACGCTTCAGGTTCTCGTCGGCACAGGACAGGGTGACATGGGCTTCCAGAGCCTTGCCGATGCGCTTGTCGGCACGGGCTTTCTCCAGGACGCCGTTGACATCCTGCCGCAGCTTCATGATGGTATCCCACTTGGCCATGGCAGCCTCGTCCAGGGCATACTGGGCGAAGGACTCGGGCATCTGGTTCAGCAGCACGTTCCGGCTGTCGTCCTCAGCCCGATGGGGCATGGACTGCCAGATCTCGTCACAGGTGAAGGCCAGAATGGGAGCGAAGATCTTGGCCATGGCATCCAGAATCAGGAACAGGGCGGTCTGAGCGGAGCGACGGCGGTTGCTGGTGGCTTCCTCGCAGTACAGACGATCCTTCAGGATGTCCAGATAGAAGGAAGACAGCTCCACCACGCAGAAATCGTTGATGGCGTGGGTGACCATGTGGAATTCGTAGCCATTGTAGGACTTGCGGCAGGCCTTCACCAGTGCATCCAGCTTGGTCAGCACCCAGCGGTCCAGCTCTTCCATGTCTTCCACGGCAACCAGATGGTTGGGGTCGAAGTCGTTCAGGTTGCCCAGGCAATAGCGGGCGGTGTTGCGGAATTTCAGGTAGTTCTGGGCGATCTGCTTGAAGATCTCCTTGGAGCAGCGCACATCGGCATGGTAGTCGGAGGAAGCTGCCCACAGACGAACGATATCGGCACCGAAGTCCTTGATGAGGTCGGCGGGGTCAACACCGTTGCCCAGGCTCTTGTGCATGGCACGGCCCTGGCCGTCCACGGTCCAGCCGTGGGTCAGAACCTGCTTGAAGGGAGCGCCCTGATCCAGTGCACCAACGGAAGTCAACAGGGAGGACTGGAACCAGCCACGATACTGGTCAGCACCTTCCAGATACACATCGGCAGGCCACAGTTCGGGGGTGCGGTGCATCAGGGAAGCGTAGTGGGTGGAGCCGGAGTCGAACCAGCAGTCCAGAGTGTCGGTCTCCTTGGTGAAGGTCTTGCCGCCGCAGTGAGGGCAGGTGAAGCCTTCGGGAACCAGTTCCATGGCTTCCTTCTCAAACCAGACGTTGGAGCCGAACTCATCAAACAGTTCGGAAATCTTGGCGATGGAATTGGGGTTGGAAACGGGCTTTCCGCAGCAGTCGCAGTAGAACACGGGGATGGGCAGACCCCAACGGCGCTGACGGGAAATGCACCAGTCGGCACGCTCCCGGATCATGCTGGTCATGCGGTCCTCGCCCCAGGCGGGGTACCACTGGACGTTTTCGATGGCCTTGATGGCCTGATCCTTGAAAGATTCCACAGAGCAGAACCACTGGGGCGTGGCCCGGAAAATGACGGGCTTCTTGCAGCGGTCGTGGTGGGGATAGGAGTGGACGATCTGCTCGGAGGCGAACAGAGCGCCGCTTTCCTGCATGTCGGCCAG
>CAYXUI010000112.1:0-2542 GCA_964468195.1 uncultured Oscillospiraceae bacterium
CCATGGCGTCGATGTTGTCCATCCAGTATTCGTCCACCACCCGGAGCATGACCACACGCTCCAGCTCCCGCATGATAGCAGGGGTGTAAGCCTTTTCCTTTTTCTCATAGGTATCTACGGCGCACTGATAGAGTTCAGCGGCAAAATCCTGAGGTTCCTCGGCGAGCACCCGGGCAACGGTGCCCTTCGGGAAATAAATTCCTTCCAGTTCCCGCTCTATGGCCGGGATATCCCCGGACTCCATAGCTCCGGCTTCCATCACAGTGGAAGCAATCTTGCTGCGGAGCATGGTCATCATATTCTCCCGGAGGTCTTCGCCGTCCAGCACCTTCTGCCGCTGGGCGTAGATGACCTCACGCTGGGTATTCATAACATTATCGTATTCCAGAACATTCTTTCTGGCACGGAAATTCCGGGATTCCACATTTTTCTGGGCATTTTCCACGGCGTTGGAGAGGATCTTGGCATCGATGGGGGTATCCTCTTCCAGACCCAGAGAATCCATCATGCCCATGACCCTGTCCGTAGAGAACAGGCGCATCAGATCATCCGTCAGTGCCAGATAGAACCGGCTCTCGCCGGGGTCACCCTGACGGCCGGAACGGCCACGGAGCTGATTGTCGATTCGCCGGGATTCGTGACGTTCGGTACCGATGATGAACAGGCCGCCTACCTGCCGGACTTTCTCTGCTTCATCCGCAATGGAAGCCTTATATCCTTTCAACAGCTCTTTATACTTTGCCCGGATAGCCAGCACTTCGGGGTCGGAAGTCTCGGCGTAGGAGTCTGCCTCCATCAGCAGTTCCTCGGTGTAGTCGCCCTTAGCCAGTTCCGCCTTGGCCAGGAAATCGGCGTTGCCGCCCAGCATGATATCCGTACCACGGCCAGCCATGTTGGTGGCAATGGTGACGGCGCCGAACTTACCGGCCTGCGCCACGATCTGGGCTTCCTGCTCATGATGCTTGGCATTCAGCACGTTATGGGGAATGCCCTCCCGCTTCAGCAGCTTGGAAAGCAGTTCGCTCTTTTCAATGGAAATGGTACCCACCAGCACGGGCTGACCCTTGGCATGGCATTCCTTTACCTGATTGACGATAGCACGATACTTGCCGGCCTCGTTCTTATACACCACGTCGGTGTGATCCTGCCGGATGACGGGCTTGTTGGTGGGGATCTCCACCACGTCCAGTGCGTAAATGGCGGCGAATTCTTCCTGCTCCGTCAGGGCGGTACCGGTCATACCGGAGAGCTTCTTATACAGCCGGAAGAAATTCTGGAAGGTGATGGTAGCTAGGGTCTTGCTTTCCCCTGCCACGGTGACCCCTTCCTTGGCCTCGATGGCCTGATGGAGGCCTTCGTTATACCGGCGGCCATACATCAGTCGGCCGGTGAACTCGTCCACGATGATGATCTGGCCGTCCTTCACCACATAGTCGATGTCCTTCTTCATCAGGCCCCGGGCCTTCATGGCCTGATTGATGTGGTGGGAAATGGTGGCATTTTCCGCATCGGCCAGATTTTCCAGACCGAAGTACTTTTCTGCCTTGGCAATGCCGGAAGCCGTCAGGGAGACGGTGCGGGATTTTTCATCCACGAAGTAGTCACAGTCGTAATCATCGTGAACTTCCTTATCTTCCGTCTTGGCAAAGACCTGCTTGCGCAGTCCGGAAACGAACATATCTGCCATTTCATACAGCTTGCTGGAATCCTCGCCCTTACCGGAAATAATCAGAGGGGTACGGGCTTCATCGATGAGGATGGAGTCCACCTCGTCCACGATGGCAAAGGCATGGCCCCGCTGGACGGTTTCGGCCTTGTAAAGGGCCATATTGTCCCGGAGGTAGTCAAAGCCCAGCTCGTTGTTGGTGCAGTAGGTGATGTCGGCGGCGTAAGCGATTTTCCGCTCTGCCGGCTGCATGCCGGGGATCACCAAGCCGATGGTCAGACCCATGTAGCGGTAGACCTTGCCCATCCACTCGGACTGATATTTTGCCAGATAATCGTTGACGGTGACCACATGGACACCTTCTCCGGTGAGAGCATTTAAGTAGGTGGGCAGGATGGCCACCAGAGTCTTGCCTTCACCGGTCTTCATTTCGGCAATGCGGCCCTGATGGAGCACGATGCCGCCGATGAGCTGGACGGGATAGGGCCGCATGCCCAGCACCCGGTCTGCCGCTTCCCGGATGGCCGCAAAAGCCTCGGGCAGCAGATCGTCCAGGGTCTCGCCCTGAGCCAAACGAGTTTTGAATTCCTGGGTCTTGCCCTTCAGAGCTTCCTCGGAAAGAGCTTTGTATTCGTACTCCAGCGCCAGAATTTTATCCACGGTGGGCTGGATCTTTTTCAGCTCCCGCTGGGAGCGGGTGCCAAAGAGTTTGTCTAAAAGTCCCATTTGCGTCTCCTTGCTTGGTATCGTTGGTATAGAAATAAGTATAGTGAACCAATTTATCGTATTATAGCACAATGACAAGGAGAATAAAAGTCAAAATTATGAACAAAAGGAGGCAAAATCCTGCCTCCTTTGTTGCCAGTGCGTTCAAAT
>CAYXUI010000113.1:0-2302 GCA_964468195.1 uncultured Oscillospiraceae bacterium
TTGAACTATCCGGTATTTGACGGCATTCGTGTATATGATGCTGCAACCATTGTGATCGAAAACGGAAAAATCAGCAGGGACACAGTTCTGGGGCAAGGAGAAGCAAACAGCGATTTCTTCCTGATGCCTGGGCTGATCGATGGGCATACCCATTTAATCGGTAAGGAACCGATGGACGCTCTGGTTCGCCATGGCGTAACCACAACCTGCGCAGTAGGTGTATCGGAATCCATCGCTAACCAGTCCGATTCCCTGAAAATCTGGACCTCCCGCACCATGGCCCTGGGGAGTATTTCCGATGGCAAGGCCTATGTGGAGCAGGAAATCGGTGCCGGTGCTGATTACATCAAGGTCATTTTGGAAAGCCCCGCCCGAATGGCACCCAAAACCATGGACTGCGCCATTCTTTGTGATATTGTCCATTGGGCCCATACCTACAGGAAGAAAGTGGCCGCCCATGCGGTTGCAGTTTCCATGGCCCGGATGGCACTGGAGGCCGGGGTGGATATCCTGATCCATGTTCCCATGACGGAAGCCTTCCCTGTGGAGCTGGCAGAACAAATGGCGAAGCAGGGTACAGCTATCGTGCCCACCTTAACCATGATGGAAGCCTTTGCCCATGACCCCCGGTTTTCCCACTACAAGCCGGAGCACTACCCCAACGCAGAAGCCGCAGTTCGGCTGCTACACAGCATGGGCGTGCCGATTCTGGCTGGAACCGATGCCAGCGATGTCCCATTTGTTCCCAAAGTCTGGCACGGAAGCTCTTTGCACCATGAGCTGGAACTGCTGGTAAAAGCAGGTCTGTCACCGATTGAGGCAATGCAGGGAGCAACCTCCCGGCTGGCAGAAGTTTTCGGTCTGCCGCAAAGGAGCAGAATCGTCCCGGGAGCCGCCGCCGACCTGATACTGGTGGAAGGCCGCCCGGACAAAAATATTTCCGATACCGCAAACATTCGCCAAATCTGGGTGGGCGGAACGCCCATTCTCTGAAAAAACAACAGGAGATGATACTTATGGAACCTTTAACTTTCTACCCCAAGCATCCTTCCGATGCCAAAACAACGCAAATTGAAACGACGGATATGCCGGTTCTGTCCCAGGCGGCCCCCTTTGAGGTTTCGTCGCTTTATCAGGCATTTTCCACCGACCTGAGTGCCGCACTGGAAATTTATGAGGACAAACGCTTTGAAGTAACGGGCATTGCCAGAAAAGTCGGCCCGGATGTCCACAATAAGCCCTCCATTGAGATTTCCGACAGCGTGGACGGGCAGTGCTATACTCTGGTAATCTTCCCGACGGATGACCACTACAGTAAGGTTTCCGTGGGAGACCGGGTGACCGTTCGTGCTAACTATCTGGTATTTTCCAACTGGTTCGGTGTGGTCATGAAGCATAGCGAGCTGGTGGATGTAAAGAAGGGGTAATCCAATGAGAATCATCACCATTGAAGAGCACATTCCCGGTTCTCCTCTGGCGGAGGCCGTAGCAAAGTATGCCGGTGCTGATGCGCCTTACAGTGCCTATGCCCCCGGCCCGGGACTGCCGTATGCCCCGGATCGTACCATCTTTGCTGATGTGGGAGAAATGCGAATTGCGAATATGGACAAGTACGGGATTGATGTGCAGATTCTGTCTGTTGCCTCCCAGTCCGCCCTGCTTCCAGGAGAAGAAGCGAATCCCATCGTCCGGGAGACCAATGACCGTATGGCGCATGCCATTTCCCGGAATCCGGACCGCTTTGCCGGATTCGCGGCTCTGCCCTGGTCCGATCCGGAAGGAGCTGCCCTGGAGCTGGAGCGGGCAGTGACCAAGCTGGGCTTCAAAGGGGCGATTCTCTCCGGCAGAGCCTCTGCCGGGAAGGATTTTCTGGACGCACCCCAGTTCACTCCTGTTCTGGAAGCGGCGGAAGCATTGGGTGCCCCCATTTATATTCACCCAGCCCCACCCATCCGGCAGGTACAGGAAGTTTACTATGCAGGTCTGGGAGATCAGCTCAGTGCCCGTCTTTCCATGTATGGCTGGGGCTGGCATAATGAAGCCGGTATCCAGATTCTGCGCATGATCCTGTCCGGTGCCTTTGAACGCTTCCCCAAGCTGCAGCTCATTGGCGGTCATTGGGGGGAAATGGTCCCATTCTTCCTGTCCCGATTGGATCAGGCCCTGCCCCAAAGCGTGACCAGACTGGAACGCACCATTACAGAAACCTTCCGCCAGAATGTGTACATCACACCCAGCGGCATTTTCGATTATCCCCAGCTGCAATTCTGCATGGATGTGGTAGGTGCGGACCGGATCATCC
>CAYXUI010000114.1:0-2248 GCA_964468195.1 uncultured Oscillospiraceae bacterium
GTTACATCAGCGGTAGTTGAAAATGTTTGGAAAATCCCCATATTTCTGGATAATAACCGCATTTTTTACACAAAAAAGCAGATACCCGAACTGACACATTTGTATCAATTCGGGTATCTGTTATGGCGGAGCAGGAGGGATTTGAACCCTCGGTACCCTTTTGGGGTACACACGATTTCCAGTCGTGCCCGTTATGACCACTTCGATACTGCTCCATGTGGGCGGCTCTCTTGCCGACTCCGATATGATACACCATAGACGGGAAAAAGTCAAGCATTATTTTCCCTTTTTTCAAAGTTTTTTTACAAAAGGAAAATCCCTTCCGAAAATGGGCTTCCGGAAGGGAGCGTATCACAGCAGGGGGATGCCTGCCTGTTCGCAGGCGGCCATGGTGTCTGCGTCCCAGACGCTGGACTGGACTTCGCCGATGTGGGCGCAGCCCATCATCAGCATGGCCAGACGGGACTGGCCAATGCCGCCGCCGATGGTCAGGGGCAATTCGTTATTCAGCAGCATTTTGTGGAAGGGCAGAGTTCGGCGGTCGTCGCAGCCGGCTTCCGTCAGCTGGCAGTCAAGGGAAGCGGCGTCCACACGGATACCCATGGAAGAAATCTCCAGGGCCCGGTCCAGAACCTCGTCCCAGAAGAAAATATCGCAGTTCAGGTTCCAGTCGTCATAGTCTGGAGCGCGGCCGTCGTGGGGATTGCCGGAGCGGAGTTTCCGGCCGATCTGCATGATGCAGGCGGTCTTGTGTTCTTTGACATAAGCCTTCTCCCGCTGGGAGCCTGTGGGCAGGCCGGGGTACAGGTCTTCCAACGCCTGGGTGGTGATAAAGGAGACCTCCCGGCACAGCTCGGTGCGCAGCTGGGGGAACCGGACATGGAGCCGGTCATTGGTATCGCAGATGGCCCGGACAATGGCCCGGACGATGAGCTTCAGGTACTCAGAGTTCCGGTTTTCGCCGGTAATGATCTTCTCCCAGTCCCACTGGTCCACATAGATGGAGTGGACGTTGTCCAGCTCCTCATCCCGGCGGATGGCGTTCATGTCGGTGTACAGGCCGTTGCCCACGGTGAAATTGTACCGCTTCAGGGCCAGCCGCTTCCATTTTGCCAGGGAATGCACCACCTGGGCATCCATGCCCACGGCGGGGATATCGAAGGAAACAGGCCGCTCATAGCCGTTCAGATTGTCGTTCAGGCCGGAGTTCTCCGTGACGAACAGGGGAGCAGAAACACGCTTCAAATTCAGGGCTTTGGAAAATTCCTCCTGAAAGGTTTCTTTGATGTAGGCGATGGCCCGCTGGGTATCGTAAGCATCCAGCTTGGGGCGGTAGCCTTCGGGAATGTAGATCTTGTTCATAAACATACCGGCCTTCCGAAGTTAAGATGCTTCTATTGTATTCTTTTTTGAAACAAAATCAAGTGGGCCGGGAAATTTTCAGAAATGTGCAGTAGGAATGGGGGTGAAACCTAAGAAAAATCCTGCAAAATGGTGAAGCGGCGGTGGATTTGTTCACGGAGATTTGCTATACTGAAAGTGGAAAAAGAAATGGATACAGGAGGGTGATGGTATGAAGAAAAAGGGGATCCTGGCGGTTGTGATCGTTGCGTTGATTCTTGCGTTCTTTCCCTATAGATCCAATGGCGTGATTACCAACGCAAATGTGTTTTTGAATGAACAGAACGAAGTGCCGGAAGAAGGCAAACTATCGATTACCGTTTCCGAAACCAGAAGCCTGCTGTTTTGCTACAAAATGCAGTTTTCCTATACCTTTAACGGCGAAGAAAGCAAGGCACCCGTAACCACATCTTTTGCAAAGACCGGTGATGGATATTGGCTCATTTCGCAAATGTACTACGATGAGGATGAGGATACTATCAACCTGTGCAGTCTGTACTATAAAGAAGACCTGTCCTATGCGGTGATTCGCTGGGATAATCAGGAAATCCTGTATAAAGGATAAGCGAGGTTTTTATGCTGGAGAATCTTCCCAATATCGTAATTGTCACCCTGTTCCTTGGCCTTGGCATTCTGGCCATGGTCAGTATCCTTGCCCGATTTTGGAAAAAACGCCGTGCTCCTGTCCAAAGGGTTCCGGCTGAGGTGATCGGCAAACACAGGGCAGAATCCTTTTTCCAATACGCAGGCAATGGAAAACGGGAGAAATATGTGGTGGTGTTTTCCGTTGATGGGAAGAAAAAGGCTTTTTATGTTTCGTCATTTTCTTATGACGGATACCATCTTC
>CAYXUI010000115.1:0-2239 GCA_964468195.1 uncultured Oscillospiraceae bacterium
AAACAGAAAGGAGCCAATGAACATGAAAAAACGCCGTCATAACCCCAACCTGAAGCTCGTCAGCCAGCCCAAATACCCCAACGCCGCCAGCCCTCAGTACTACCACCAGAAGGCTTTGGACATTGTCACTGCTATCATTTCCACGGCAGGATTTATCAGCGCCATGGTATTCCTCATTACCATGAGCTGAGCTCCGCATCGCCAATGAGACGGCAGGTGCAAATCTTCCCGCCTTCGATTTCCAGCAGACCGGCGCTTCCGCCATAGTAGCCGCAACTTCCGGGATTCAACACCCACAGGCCATCTTCTTCCTGATGGCAGTCCGACCGGTGGGTATGGCCGTACAGCACTGCCTGTACTTTGGATGCCCGGGCATCCCGCAGAAGAGCCCCCAGATAAGCCTTCACCTTATGCCGGTGGCCGTGGGTCAGATACAGATCCACGCCACCGATCCTGGGAATCAGGATCTCCGGCTGTCCCGGCGGGCAGCGGTAAGTATCGCAGTTACCGGGAACCTGATACATGGGGATCTTCGGATATTCCTCCTGAATGGCTACGCCATCGTCAAAGTGGTCTCCCAAATGGATCAGCACATCAGGCTGCACCGTATCGATACAGCGGCGCATGAAACTCAGTGTGGAATGGGAGTCCGACAAAACCAATACCTTCATTACCATTTCTCTCTTTCAGTATAACAGCATTCGACTGTTTTATTCATCATCCAGTTCGTTTTCCGGATCCTCCAGATTGACTTCCCGGAAGAATTTCCGCTTTTCCGAAGGGGTACAGCCGTAAATTTCCCGGAAATACTGATTCAGCATTTTGGAATCCCGGAAACCGTGACGCTGGGCAATCTCGCCGATGAGATCCTCCGTAGTTTCCAGCTCCCGGCAGACTGCCGTTGTCCGAATCTGATACACATACTGCAAATAGCTGACACCCATGTTCCGCTTGAACAGCCGGCAGAAGTATTCCTTATTCAGTCCCATGAATTCCACCGCTTCATCCAGAGGCAGTTCTTCCGCATGGTGCAGCTGAATGTATTCCAGCAGCGGTTCCAAGCGGGTCATGTCGCTGCGGCGGAGCTTACTTTCTTCCACCGCCAGAGGCTGGGAGAAATGCTTTGCCAGCAACGCCGCCACAGCAAAGAGCCGGGCATGGCGATCCAGACTGGCCGTAGGTTCCGGTTCTTCCCCGGACAGCCGCAGAATTTCCCGCATGTGGGCCCGGAGCTGCTCATAAGCCATGGCTCTGGTCTGATCCTCCGGCTCGAAGGCCAGCTGGAAGCTCAACTGGTCAAAGGTAGGCATATAGCGGCACATGGCATTGGGATCGATATGTACCACCAGATACACCGCATTGCGGCTGCACTTGGTCTCGTGAACCTGATGGGAGTTGATCAGGTACATATCCCCGGCTTTAAACTGTCGGCTGGAATTTTCAAAGCGGCAGGTGACCTTTCCTTTGACAAACAGCAGCAGTTCCACCGCCTTGTGCCAGTGAGGCGGCGTGTAGGCACTGAGGTTATTTTCATATTTGATACCGAAACCGGACTCGTCAATATCCGTCAAAACCCGGTGCTGATAGTTCTGCATTGCCTTTCCCTCCTCCTGACTTCCTGCGATATTTATTATCCCACACCCAAAGGGAAAACGCAAGGGATAATCTGTAAACACTTTCCGAAGAATCAATTTTGCAATTTTTTGTTTTCTTCAATGCATCAGAAATTCCATAATTTGTTCTCAATTTGGATTCATTGCGTTCATAACCGGTTCATAATGATCAATATTTTCCCAGTCAAAGTCAATTTTTCCACTTTCCCCCTCCGGTAAGCTGTGTTAGAATTACCCCCACGCTGCCACTCGGCGCAGCGGTAAACGCAAGTATCCGATGAACAGAATGCAAATACAGAAAATTACAAATAATAGAACATCCCTTTCATCTTACAGGAGGTATGATTATGAAAACGAATATGATGAAAAATCTGATGATCTCCATGGAGCAGATCGGACGGATGCGCCAGCGTCTTGGCGAATAAGCGGAGAATCCCCATGCTCACCAGAAGTCTTCCCACCACCCGGCGACCCAACCCCATCCAACTCATTGCCCGGGGCAGCTGCCTTTGTATCTGATACTGCGTTGGAAAGAAACTGATTATTCTTTCGGCGGCCCGCTACCATAGCGGGCCGCTTTTTTCCTGCACATTTGCCCCATCCCCTGCATAGGCTAGGGTATCGAT
>CAYXUI010000116.1:0-2119 GCA_964468195.1 uncultured Oscillospiraceae bacterium
GCTGGCGCACGTCGAAGGTGATCTGGTGCTCGAAGTCCTTCCAGTCGTTGGTGACGGCGTTGTACATGTGCACGGGATCCCAGATGAGATAAGCCAGGAAAGCCACGGTGTACTCGTGGTAGGCAACGGGCTTGTCGATGATAACGCAGCCGGTCTCTTCTTCATAGTGCCAGTCATCGCTGGAAATAGGCTCACCGGTGGTGCGGTCCATGACTTCCCACCAACGCTTGATATCGTCCCGGGTGTTGACCTGCATCAGCTCGGGGGAAATGCCCTCCATCAGCTTGATGGCAAGCTTGCCTTCCGTAGCAGTGCGGAAGCCGGTCATAATGTAGCACTGCTGGACTTCCTCGGGGTTAGCCTTGGCCCAGGCGTTGTCCTTGCGGGTGGTGTAGTAAGTGGAGTAGATCTTAGCGTTCTGACCCTGAAGCTCTGCGGGGAAATCGGTGCCGTCACAGTCCCGGATGGCATCCGCGCCCCACTTTTTCAGCATTTCCAAAGTCTGGGGGACAACGTCAAGGTCAGTGGGAATGGTTACACGGCCAAAAGATTTGTTATTCATAATTCGTACCCTCTTCATTTGTCAGGGCCGATGGTTCTATCGGCCCTGTTACTGTTAATTTTTATAAGCAGCGTTGTAAACCAGCAGCGCAGTCAGCAGGCTGATGATGCCTGCGATCATAATGCCCAGACCCTTCAACTCACCGGTCATTTTCCAGCCAACGATGGTCAGCACCATGCCCAGGACGAAGAAAAACAGGATCAGCGTCATGCGCAGCTTGGTGTGGTCTTTCCAGAAATTCATATGTTCACCTTATCCTTTCAGACCGCCAACGGTCATGCCCTTGGTCAGATTCTTCTGCACGCAGATGTACAGCACCAGCACCGGCACCATAACCAGCACAAGGCCTGCATACATGGGGCCATACTCCGCGGCGGACTGCTGAGCCTGCATCAGATTCAGAAGACCGGCAGGCAGCGTCCACTGATCCCGGTCGGTGACCAGAGTCTTGATGATAATGTACTCATTCCAGAAGGACAGGAAGTTGAACAAAATCACCGTAATGATGGAAGGCTTTGCCATGGGGAAGATGACCTGGGTCATGGTGCGGAAATAGCCGGCACCGTCAATGTAGGCAGCTTCCTCAAAGTCATGGGGCAATGTGGCAAAATAGCTGGAAAGCAGGTAAATGGTGAAGGGCAGTGCCGTAGCGGCATAGACCACAGCCACCACAATGTGGTTATTCAGCAGGAAACCGTTGCCAAAGACGCTCTTGAGCCACTTGTCACCGTCGCTGAGCATCAGGTAAATGGGCACCACGATGTAGTTGACGTTGATGAACAGGCCAGCCATGAAGCAGGTGTTCAGGAACTTCTGGCCGAAGAACTTGAACCGGGACAGGCAGTAGGAGGCGGGCAGTGCCACCACCAGCAACAATATCAGAGCCAGACCCGTAACCAGAACGGAGTGACCCATATAGCCGCCCATATTGGCCTTGTTCCAGGCATCGGCGAAGTTCTGCCAGTGGATGTGGGTGGGCAGTGCCCAGGGATTGCCATAGTGTTCGCTGGTCTCCTTGACGGAGGCCATCAGCGTCCACAGCACGGGGACCAGAATCAAAACCGCCAGCAGACCCAGCACAAAATAGATGAAGATCTTATAAAGCCGCTCTGCGGCGCTGACTTCGCTTTTCAGTCTCATTTGGGCACCTCCTTAGTATTCCAGGGTTTCCCGCTGGGTGACCTTGTTCACCAGTGCGGACAGGCCAAAGGACACCAGGAAGATCACAACGCCGATGGCCATAGCATAGCCGTAGCCGCCGCCCAGGTTCTTCTGGTTGTACATATACAGCAGAGCCACGTTGGAAGCATTGTTGGGGCCGCCGCTGGTCATGGCACTGACGAACAGGAAGGCCATGTTGATGGTGGAGATCACGAAGAAGGTCAGTGTGGTGCGGATATTGGTCCAGATCAGGGGAATGGTGATCTGGAAGAACTGGGCGATCCGGCTGGCACCGTCCAGCCCGGCACTTTCGTAGAGAGAAGCGGGCACCGCAGCCATGGAGGACATATACATGACCATGTAGTAGCCGATGGCCTGCCAGACCATGGCAATGAC
>CAYXUI010000117.1:0-2068 GCA_964468195.1 uncultured Oscillospiraceae bacterium
AATATGCTCGATGAATCCTACTACAAGAAAACAGACGAGATCATTTCCCGGTATGTGCGGGATGCCCGCTCCCTGATCCCCATTATGCAGGATATTCAGGCGGAGTACCGCTACCTGCCTGCGGAGCTGCTGAGCTATGTTGCCAAGGAAATCGGTATCACCGAAGCCAAGGCTTATTCCGTGGCTACATTCTATGAGAACTTCTCCTTCGAGGCCAAGGGTAAGTACGTTATCAAGGTTTGTGACGGCACCGCCTGCCACGTGCGCCACTCCACCCCTGTGCTGGAAGCCCTGTGGAAGGAGCTGGGTCTGAGCAAAAAGAAGCATACCACCGACGATATGCTTTTCACTGTGGAAACCGTGTCCTGTCTGGGTGCCTGTGGCCTGGCTCCGACCATGATGGTCAATGAGCAGGTCCACCCGTCCATGACCCCGGAAAAGGCATTGGCACTCATCGCGGAATTGAGAGGTAAAGGCTAATGATCAAAACTGCTGAAGAATTGACACAGGCCGCTGCTGCCGCCTGTGCGCAGATCGAAAAGTATAACTGCCGGATCCTGGTCTGCTCCGGCACCGGCTGTATTGCCACTGGTTCCAACAAGATTCACGAGATTTTTGAACAGCTGGTCAAGGACACCGACGGCATCGAACTGGTGTTCTCCCCCTGCGGCGGCCATGACGAGAATAAAGTCGTGGGCGTTAAAAAGACCGGCTGCCAGGGCTTCTGCGAACTGGGTCCCCTGGTGCGCATTCAGAAGAACGGCAGAACCATCCAGTATGTGAAGGTTCAGCCGGAAGACTGCGCGGAAATTCTGGAAAAGAGCGTCCTCGGTGACGATGTCATCGAGCGGCTGCTGTATAAGAAGGGTGAGACTGCCTATGTCCAGCCCGATGAGATCCCCTTCATCGCCAAGCAGACCCGGATCGTTCTGGAAAACTGTGGCAAGTTCGATGCCGAGTCTCTGGACGAATATCTGGCTGCCGGCGGCTTTGAAGCCCTGAAGAAGGCCATGTTCTCCATGACCCGGGACGAAGTCATTGACGAAGTGGATCGCTCCGGCCTCCGTGGCCGTGGCGGCGGCGGCTTCCCCACCGGCCGGAAGTGGAAGCAGGTTGCCCGTCAGAAGGAAACCGTGCGCTACGTCGTCTGTAACGGCGACGAAGGCGACCCCGGTGCCTTCATGGACGGCTCCGTCATGGAAGGCGACCCCTTCAAGCTCATTGAAGGTATGATGATCGCCGGTTACGCCGTCCGTGCCGAAAATGGTTACATCTACGTCCGTGCCGAGTACCCCATGTCCGTTTCCCGGCTGCGCAATGCCATTGCCCAGCTGGAAGAGCGGGGACTGCTGGGTGACAACATCATGGGTACCGACTTCAGCTTCCATATGCACATCAACCGCGGTGCAGGCGCATTTGTCTGCGGCGAAGGCTCTGCCCTGACGGCCTCCATCGAAGGCAACCGCGGTATGCCCAGAACCAAGCCCCCCAGAACCGTGGAAAAGGGTTTGTGGGAGAAGCCCACGGTTCTGAACAACGTGGAAACCTACGCCAACGTTCCCAAGATCGTCCTCCAGGGCGCAGACTGGTTCCGTTCCATCGGTACCCCCGGCAGCCCCGGATGTAAGACCTTCTCCCTGACCGGTGCCATTGAAAATACCGGCCTGATCGAAGTACCCATGGGTTCCACCCTGCGGCAGATCATCTTCGATATCGGCGGCGGCCTGAAGAACGGTGCCGAGTTCAAGGCCGTGCAGATCGGCGGCCCCTCCGGCGGCTGTCTGACGGAAAAGCATCTGGACGAACCTCTGGACTTCGACTCCGTGAAGAAGTTCAACGCCATTGTCGGCTCCGGCGGCATGGTGGTCATGGGTCAGGACACCTGTATGGTGGAAGTTGCCCGTTTCTTCATGTCCTTCACCCAGAGAGAATCCTGTGGCAAGTGTACGCCCTGCCGGGAAGGTACCAAGCGGATGCTGGAGATTCTGGAGCGCATCGTCAACGGCCAGGGCAAGCTGGAAGATCTGGATACCCTGGAAGAGCTGGCAAAGATGATCCAGACCATGGC
>CAYXUI010000118.1:0-1987 GCA_964468195.1 uncultured Oscillospiraceae bacterium
AGGGGGAGATGTAGCCCCGGTCAAACTGCATACCTTCCACAACTTCCAGACCGGTCTCAGCGGTCTTGCTCTCTTCGATGGTGATGACACCTTCGGTGCCCACCTTCTCCATGGCCTCGGCGATCAGCTGGCCGATGGACTCGTCACCGGAAGAAACAGCGCCGACTCTTGCGATAGCGGCGGAATCTTCCACGGGAACAGAATTTGCCTTGATGGCGCCAACAGCGGCGGCAACAGCCTTGTCGATGCCCTTACGCATGACCATGGGATTGGCACCGGCACTGAGGTTCTTCAGACCTTCCCGGGTGATGGCCTGAGCCAGCACGGTAGCGGTGGTGGTGCCGTCACCGGCCACGTCATTGGTTTTGGTGGCAACTTCCCGGATCAGCTGAGCGCCCATGTTCTCAAAGGCGTCTTCCAGCTCCACTTCCTTGGCGATGGTCACGCCGTCGTTGGTGATCAGGGGTGCGCCGTATTTCTTGCCCAGAACAACATTGCGGCCCTTGGGACCCAGGGTGACTTTCACGGTGTTGGCCAGCTGGTCAATACCGGACTGCAACTTCTTGCGAGCTTCTTCGCCGTAAACGATCATCTTTGCCATAGTAGTTTTCCTCCTCAGAATCAGTCAGTAACGACAGCCAGAATTTCGTCCTGCTTGACGAACTTATAGTCCACCTTGTCGATGGTCACGTCGGTGCCGACGAACTTGTTGACAACCACACGGTCACCGGCCTTGACGGTCATTTCTACGTCCTTGGTGCCGGGGCCAACGGAGACGATCTCGTAGATGGCGGGCTTCTCCTTGGTAGCAGTGGCCAGCACGATGCCGGAGACGGTGGTCTCGGGAGCTTCAAATTGCTTCAGCAGCACATTGTCTGCCATAGGCTTCAGTTTCATGATTCATTCCTCCATGGGTAATATTTAGACCGCAGCGTTGCCGCCGCATTTATCTACATTTTTAGCACTCTGTCTTTCTGAGTGCTAATACATAATAACCCATATGGTAAAAAATTTCAAGAGGGAAAATGGAAGTTTCCGTTAATTATTTATGAACCGCGGCCAGTGGCCGCAGACAATGGCGGGTCTGCTACTGCGGCAGAAGGAAGAACAACATTGGGGTCACCCGGCCCCTACAAACGCCTAACGAATACACCGTTCAACAAAAATTAAACATTTCAGGGGCAGACAAGTGGCGGAAAATGTGTTATACTATTAAAATCTATTGTTATGCTTGTTTTAAGGAGGCGTTTCCTTTGCGATATTGGTTTGGTTATCTCACTGCGGCGATCTTTGCCGCCATCAGCTGGGTGCTGATGCAGTTTGGCGAGCGGTTTTCTACCCTGGTGGATATGATCTACCCTTACGTCATCCGTACTTTACAGGGGTATCTGGCGGAGTGGACCAGCGTGGTGGATTATCCCGTCTGGCAGCTGCTGGCGGTGGTGCTTGGGGTACTGATCCTTGCCAGCATTGTGGTGATGATCGTCATGAAGTGGAATCCTATTCAGTGGGGGGGCTGGGTGCTGTCTGTGTTCACCTTCCTGTACATGATGCACACCATCGTCTGGGGCCTGAATTACTATGCCGGCCCTCTGGCGGAGGATCTGCGTCTGGATACCTCTACCTACAATTTGCAGGAGCTGACGGAGGCCACGGAATACTACCGGGATCAGGCCAATGCCCTGGCGGGGAAAGTCAGCCGCAATAACAGTGGGGTTGCGGAATTTGACGACTTCTCCACCCTGGCCAATATGGCTGGGGAAGGCTTCCACACCCTGACTTACGATTACCACTATTCCGTCTTTGCCGGATGCACCCTGCCCGTGAAAGAGCTGGGCTGGGCGGATATGTATACCTCCATGGGCATCACCGGCTACACCTTCGGTCTGACAGGCGAAGCGGCGGTGAATCCCCAAATCCCTGATGTGACGTTGCCCTTTACCATGTGCCACGAAATGGCCCACCGGATGTGCATCGCCAATGAGCG
>CAYXUI010000119.1:0-1941 GCA_964468195.1 uncultured Oscillospiraceae bacterium
TTTCCTCGCCCAGCTTGAACTGGACGGCAGACAGGATGGCGATGATGATCGCCAGGATCACACCCATGGCATTGCCGTAACCGTACTTGTACAGCTTAAAGGCATTGTAATAGATGTAGTACATAATGGTCATGGTGGAGTTGTTGGGACCACCCAGCGTCAGCAACTGGATCAGGGCGAAGCACTGGAAGGAGTTGATGGTGGTGATAACCAGAATGTACAGGGTGGTGGGCATCATCTGGGGCCACTTGATCTTCCAGAAAGCCTGCATGGGGGTAGCACCATCCACTTCGGCAGCTTCCACCAGAGACTTGTCCACGTTGTCCAGAGCGGAAACATACAGCACGATGGGCTGACCCACGGAGGTGGTCAGCAGAATCAGGATGATGCAGCCCAGGGCATACTTGGGGTCACCCAGCCAGTTGATGTTCTTGTCGATAAGGCCAAGGTTGGTGCCGATGTAGTTGAAGATGCCGTAGTAGTTATTGTACATCCACTTCCAGACCATGGTAACGGCAACGGAGCCGGTGACCACAGGCAAATAGAAAATGCACCGGAATGCGGAAGTAGCAGCCACGGGCATCTTGCTGATGACGGAGGCCACCCACAATGAGAAAGCACAGGTCACAGGCACGGATACCAGAACGATAACCAATGTGTTTTTCAGAGCCGTCCAAAATACGGGATCGTTAAACAAGGTCACATAATTGTCAAAGCCAATAAAGACATCGTCCCGGCCCATAGTTGCGTCAAAGAAGCTGGTGTAAACGCACATGAACATAGGATAGATGACGAACAGGACGAAGAACACCAGGAACGGTGCCAGGAACAGATAGCTGGTCATGGTCTCCCGGGCCATCAGACGGCGGGACTTGGGATTGATGCCAATTTTTTTGCTTGCCAAGAATATCCTCCTTTCGTTACTCACCGCAAGAAGCAATAGGGAAAAAGGAACACTTACCTTTATTCCCTTTTCCCCATCACTTCTTACGCTGTGAAACGCCCCTCCCCTTGAAGGGAAGGGGCGTTTGTGGATAAGCGTTAAACCAAATTACTGGCCGTTAGCCTGTGCAACGTAGGTGTTGACAGCCTCGGTGATGGCTTCGACGGAACCGTCGGAAGCACCAACCTGCTGCAGCATGTTCCACCATGCGGTACGAGCTTCAGCCCAACCGGTGGTGACCTGGTAGTAGTCACCCAGCAGAGGCATCAGTACATTGTACTCAGCCATGATCTCGTTGTCAGCCCAGATGGTGGACAGGTCAGCACCCTCAGCGGTGTCACGAACTGCGAAGTAGTTGGCAGCCTTAACAGCGTCAGCGGTAGCCTCGGAGTCACAGAAGTAACGGATGAAGGTCTTGGCAGCCTCGACCTTGGCATCGTCGCCGTTGTCGAAGATACCGAAGCCCCAGATACCACCGCACAGCTTTGCATCGCCGTCAGCGGGGAAAGCCATGAACATGATGTCGTCACCGTTCAGGGTCTTCTCAGCGCCGGTGTTGGCGGAGTTGGGGTTCAGCTGCTGAGCAATGTTCCAGCAGAAAGCAACGTTCAGAGTGCCGTTGTAAAACAGAGCGATCTCATCGCCGCCGGCAATGCCGGGGTCGTAAGCGATAGCTTCCATGTCGTACAGCTTCTTCAGAGCCTCGATGTTCTCGTCAGAGCCCCAGGTGTACTCGGTGTGCTCAGCATTGGTGAAGGTGCCGCCGCACAGGTTGTTCACCAGAGCGCGGGTGCCCTGGTCGCCGCCCTGACCGACACAGTAGACAGCGCCGACAGTGGAACCAGTGTAAGCGTAAACAGCTTCCATAGCCTTCTCGAAGTCAGCAACGGACTTCCAGGTGTGGGTCTCTTCGTCGATGTACTGCATTGCATCAGCAGCCTCAAAGACGGTCTTGTTGATGGCCATGCAGTGAGCGGTCATAACCAGAGGATACTCGT
>CAYXUI010000120.1:0-1919 GCA_964468195.1 uncultured Oscillospiraceae bacterium
GCCAGAACCTGTGCATGAACGGCTTCCAGAGCCTCACGCTCCAGAACGTTGGCCTTGTAGCCTTCGCAGACCAGGCCTTCAGCCTTCATCTCGTCAGCCAGCTTCTTGACGGCTTCCTCGTTCAGGTCCAGAGCAGCAACCTTAGCGCCAGCCTTGGCGAAAGCACGGGCCATATCGCCGCACAGAACGCCACCGGCACCGGTGATGACGACAACCTTACCGGTAAAATCGTGATGCAGGGGAAGATTAGACATAGTGAATTACCTCCAGTAATTTTAATGTACATTGGGTAAACCTGTTGTTTCCCAACACTTTGACACCTATATTATAGTCGATTTGCCCTGTTTGCGCAATAGCGGATTATGACAAACTCACGGATTTGTAAAACCAGACAATTTTCTTGTCAAATTCTTGTGTAATTTTTAATTCGTAATCGTTTGCGCTCCATCACAGGATTGATTTACAATCCCGTGATCTGCCCCTTGCCCAATCGCATTCAAAAAGCTGTCAGCTAACAAACAATAGTGATTCGCAGATAGACAGATTCGTTCCTGCCCGTGCGCTGCACATAACGAATTGCGGAGCCATATCTCTCTGCCGAAGGGGCGAATTTCGATGTAAAAAGACCGATTGCTTTCACAATCGGTCTTTTTGTTTCAAACAGTAAGGTTACGGCGTTCTCGGAATCAGGCTGGTATTGCCTTGTTTTCTCCGCGAAATACTGCCTTACTTCTGTGCTGCGCGTTCCGCATTTTCCTGTGCATACTTAGCAGCATCAGAATCGGTGATCTTATAACCGACAGCGAGCAGGATTGCAGAAGCCAGGTAAACGATGGCAGGCAGGATCCAGCAAACCATCATAAAATTCCCCTGCCAGGCAGCATCGGGCGTGAAACCGGGGACATAACCGGTAGAGCTGAGCAGATACAGGCCAATCGAGCCGCCCAGTGCCATACCGATCTTCATAGGAGGAGAACCCAGGGACATGGCGATGGTACGGGTATCCTTGCCAGTCTTGTTCAGATAGTACTCGCCACAATCCAGATACATGGTAATGGAATATGCAGAGTAAGTATAGGTGAAAGCCGTACCAGTGGTCATCAGCACCGTGTACATCAGCAGATTACCGCCAGCAACGTTACAGGCGAAGTAAATACCGATCATCACCAGGGCAAATGCGGCATAACCAACAACGCTTGCCCACTTCTTACCCAGTTTGGCACCAAACTTGGGCATGAACATTGCAGCGAAGAAGCCAACAACAGAGGCCACCAGGTTGGCCACAGTCATCTTGGTAAAGTCGCCCACAACATAAATGAAGTAGTAAGTATAATTTGCCTGATACATATACATGGCAATATACATAACAGTATGTGCCAGGAACAGGATCAGCAGCTGGGGATTCTTAAACAGAGACTCCACCATGTCTTTGACGGAAATCTGAGGCGCACCGGCAGGACCAGCGCCAACAGGCAAATCTCTGCCTTCCGCCAGCTTTGCCATTGACCCCAACGCAAAGGGCATGGGGATAACAAACACCAGGGAAACCACGAAGTAGTTCCAGGATCCGAAGGGCAGAACCGTAACCAGCGTGGGGATAAAGGCACATACCAGCGTAACCACTGTAGTCTGCCGAATCATATTGACAGTCATAGCATTGCGGTTTGCAGGGTTGGGACCGCCGATGACAGCAACCAGGCCGTAATAGGAAGTCTGCAAAATATTCATCATGCAGTTCAGAACGATGTAGGAAACGCTCAGCACCAGCACACGAACCATCACGGGAGCCATGGTGGTGTTGGTCACTTCCAGCATTGCGCACAGCGCAACGACCCAGCGGCCATAATACAGCCAGGAAGCATTCTTGCCCTTGTTGCCGGGCAACTTGACTTTTTCGATCACAGCACCATGAACAACAG
>CAYXUI010000121.1:0-1847 GCA_964468195.1 uncultured Oscillospiraceae bacterium
TTGGTGAAGCGGTAAGCCTTCTGCTTGTTGCCGTCGTAGCACACCACCAGGTATGCCAGGGTGCCGAAGAGCTTACCCTCTTCAAAGAAGCCCTTGGAAACGGCCAGACGCTTATACACACGATCAATGGCAGACAGGGGGATATAACCGAACCGGTTCAGGCCGAACATGCCGATGTACAGTGCCGCATCGCCCAGACCGAAGTCTTCGTAGTGATCGCAGCAGATTCTGTCAGGCCGGAGCTTTTCCGGCGGCAGAATGGTTTCGGACAGAGCTTTGGGTGGAATGTACATAGGAATGTTCCTTTCTTGGGTAGATCTTAAAAATTACTTGGTAGCCTTCTCAGCCTTGGGAGCCTTGACAGCGAACAGCACCAGCAGGATAACGGCAACACCGACACCCACGACCTTGGAAGCGGCAGCCAGGAAGGAGATACCGCCCAGGTACAGCTTGCTGCTGCAAACGAAGGTAGCGGTAACAGCGGTCATCCAGGTAGCGGGGACAGCGCAGATGTAAGCGTTCTTGCCCTCGTGACGCAGATAGAAGGCAGCAGCCCACAGCACGATAGCAGCCAGGATCTGGTTGGTGGAAGCGAAGTAGTTCCAGATGGCGGTGTAGTCCAGCTGAGAAACCAGAATGCCCAGAGCCAGCAGAGGCACGGTCAGGATCAGACGGTTCTTGTAGCTCTTCTGCTCCATATGCAAAGCGTCAGCAATGGTCAGACGGGCAGAACGGAAAGCGGTGTCGCCGGAGGAGATGGGGCAGGCAACAACACCCAGCATAGCCAGGATGGCACCGAAGAAGCCCATGGTGGTGTAGCAGATGTTGTAAACGCAAGCGGACTGGCCGGCAGCCATAGCTTCCTTCAGGCCGGTCATCAGGCCGCCCTCGATGTTGAACAGAGCGCAGGAGGCAGCAGCCCAAACCAGAGCGATGATGCCTTCGCAGACCATGGCGCCGTAGAAGACCATGTGAGACATCTTCTCACTCTTGCAGCAGCGGGCCATAATGGGGGACTGAGTGGAGTGGAAGCCGGAGCAGGCGCCACAGGCCACGGAGATGAACATTGCGGGGAAGATGGAGCTTCCGTCGGGGTGCATATTGCGCAGGGGGAAGATCTCGGGGATGGTGTAACCCTTGGCAATGGTGCCAAATCCCACGCCAACAGCCATGATGATCAGGCAGATGCCGAAGATGGGGTACAGCTTACCGATGACCTTGTCAACGGACAGGAAGGTAGCGATGAAGAAGTAGATGAACACGATGGTCAGCCAGAAGTACTTGTTGGTCAGCAGACCGGTGGAACCAGCCTGGCCACACAGATAGCTCAGCAGACCAGCGGGGCCGACAGCGAAGACGACACCCACCATGAACAGCAGGATAACGGAGAATACACGCATGACCTGCTTCATAGCGTTGCCCATGTACATACCGGTCAGCTCAGAGACGGACAGACCGTTGTGACGCATGGACATAAAGCCGGAAGCGAAGTCGTGGACAGCGCCACAGAAAATGGTACCGAAGGTGATCCACAGGAACACGCTGGGGCCCCACATTGCGCCGCCAACAGCACCCCAGATGGGGCCCAGGCCTGCAATGTTCAGCAGCTGGATCAGGAAGATCCGCCAGGTGGGCATTACGACGTAGTCAACGCCGTCTTCCATGGTGATTGCGGGAGTTTCCCGATCATCAGGACCAAAAGTGTTGGATACAAATTTGCCATAAATGAAGTATCCACCGATGAGCAGTGCCAGACATACAAAGAAGCTGATCATAGTACATCCTCCTAAAAATTCTTTACCTCAATTTTACCAGAGGTATTGTTATTTTTGTAGCAAGAATGATGG
>CAYXUI010000122.1:0-1841 GCA_964468195.1 uncultured Oscillospiraceae bacterium
GTATCTCCGTGTCCCGTGTTGGCGGCGACGCCCAGATCAAGGCCATGAAGAAGGTTGCCGGTTCTCTGAAGCTGCTGTACTCCCAGTATCGCGAGCTGCAAAGCTTCGCCCAGTTCGGCTCCGATCTGGACGCCGATACCAAGAGCCGTCTGGCTCTGGGCGAACGCATCGTTTCCGTGCTGAAGCAGAAGAACGGCTCTCCCAAGGAAGTGGCCCAGCAGGTGTGCATCATCTACGCCGTTACCCACGGGTATCTTGCCGATATTCCCGTTGACCGGATCCCCGAATTCGAAAAGCAGCTGGAAGAGCACATGGACAACTACCACGCCGATGTTCTGGAGGCTATCCGCTCCACCGGCAAGCTGGAGACCAAAACGGAAAACGGCCTGAAGGCCGCCCTTTCGGAACTGGTCAGCAGATTCGCATAAGGGAGGAGGTTACCCATGGCTGGCGTTTCCACCAAGGAAATCAAAAACCGGATCCGAAGCATGGAGTCCACCAAGCAGATCACCAAGGCCATGGAGATGGTCGCTGCCTCCAAGCTTCGCCGTGCTCAGGCACAGGTTTCCAATTCCCGACCCTATTTCCAGATCCTCTATTCCACTATTCAGGATATCACCAATGGTAACCGGGACTTCTCCTCCCCTTTCCTGAAGGAGCGGGAAGTGAAGAAGACCCTTTATGTGGTCATTGCCGGTGACCGTGGTCTGGCCGGTGGCTATAACAGTAACATTCTGAAGCTGGTGCAGACCGAAATTCAGGACAAGGACACCGTGGTTCTGCCCATCGGCAAAAAGGCACTGGATTTCTTCCGCAGCAAGGGTACGCCCCTGCTGACGGAAAGCTACGCCGAAGCCGCCGCCGTGTCCATTGGCGACTGCTTCTCCATTGCCAAGCAGCTGAGCCGTGCCTTCCTGGCCGGAGAATTTGACGAAGTGTATGTGGCCTACACCAACTTTGTCTCCGTTCTCTCCCAGGTGCCGGATTCCATGAAGCTGCTGCCTCTGGCAAAACCGGAAGCGGCCGCTCCCGGCGAGCAACGCAGCTGCGTCCCCGTTTACGAAGGCACCCCTGAGGAAGTCTTCGCAGCCATCGTCCCGGAATATCTGGGCGGTATCCTCCACGGCGCTCTGTGTGAAAGCCGGGCCGCTGAGCAGGCTGCCCGCCGGGCGGCCATGGACTCCGCCACCCAGAATGCCGACGAGATGATCGCAGATCTGAGCCTGAAGTTCAACCGTGCCCGTCAGGCCGCCATTACCCAGGAAATCACCGAGATCGTGGCGGGTTCCTGATTTTATGCGTCCCGTTCCAAGGACGAAACACCCCGGAATTACCGGGGATTGCCACACCAGTGTTGCATCACTGGTTCGCAATGACACTCTAACCATAAGGAGTTGAAATCCCAATGGCCAATAACAAAGGAACCGTGATCCAGGTTATGGGTCCTGTTCTGGATATTCGCTTCGCCGACGAGCAGCTGCCTCAGCTGCTCAGCGCAATCGAGATTCCCATGGGCGAAGCTACCATTGTTGCCGAGGTCGCACAACATATCGGTGACAATGTGGTGCGCTGCATCGCCATGTCCTCCACCGACGGCCTGCAGCGTGGCGCAGAAGCCATCGATACCGGCGCTCCCATTTCCGTCCCCGTTGGTGACGAATGCCTGGGCCGTGTATTTAACCTGCTGGGTCAGCCCATCGACAATAAGCCCGCCGTTCCCGGCGAGGCCAAGTGGCCCATTCACCGTCCCGCTCCCGCTTACGAGGAGCAGCAGCCCGCCACCGAAATTCTGGAAACCGGCATCAAGGTCATCGACCTGATCTGCCCCTATGCCAAGGGTG
>CAYXUI010000123.1:0-1769 GCA_964468195.1 uncultured Oscillospiraceae bacterium
ACCTGACCGGTGGTGCCGATGCCGTTATCATGCGTCATCCCGCCGCTGTTGCTACCATCAAGAAGTTCATCAGTGATCTGATGTAAGAAGGAGGATACATACAATGGCTTTGAAGGGTCTTGACATTTTTAAGCTGTCTCCTAAGAAGAACTGTAAGGAGTGCGGCAGCCCCACCTGTATGGCATTCTGCATGAAGGTGGCGCAGGGCGCTGTTTCCATCGACAAGTGCCCCTACTTCTCTGAGGACGCAAAGGCTACTCTGAACGAGGCTACTGCTCCCGCCATGAAGACCATCACCGTTGGCGAGCACAAGCTGGGCGGCGAGACTGTCCTGTACCGTCACGAGAAGACTCTGGTCAACAAGAATCTGTACGCTGTGGCCGTTGGCACCAGCCTGTCCGCCGAAGAGGCTGACGCAAAGCTTAATGACCTGCAGAAGGTCGATTACGAGCGTATCGGCGAGCGTATGTACGTCGAGTTCGTGTTCGTTGCCAACACCCAGTCCGATCCCGCTGTTTACGCTGCTCTGGTTCAGAAGGCTGTCGCTACCGGCCGCGACCTGATCCTGGAGTGCTGGGACGTGGAGTGCGCCAAGGCTGCTCTGGCCGTGGCTGGCAAGAACGTCATCCTGGACGGCGCTACCCCCGACAACTGGGAAGCTATGAGCAATCTGGCTAAGGAAGCCGGTGTTGTTCTGGGTGTCCATGCTGACAACATCTCCGATCTGTACGACACCGTGAAGAAGCTGGAAGCTGCCGGCAACAAGAACCTGGTTCTGGATGTCACCGGCGCTACCGCCAAGGAGACTCTGGCCAACGCCGTTCTGGTCCGCCGTACCGCTATCAAGGATGGCGACCGTTCCTTCGGTTATCCCTCCATCGTGAACGTGGCAAGAATTGCCAAGGGCGACGATCACCTGCAGACCGCTTACGCCTCCATGTTCACCGAGAAGTATGCTTCCATCATCGTTATGGAGCATATGACCTACGCTCAGGCTCTGCCTCTGTACGGCCTGCGCCAGAACATCTTCACCGATCCTCAGAAGCCCATGAAGGTGGAAGCTAAGATCTACCCCCTGAACGGCGCTGACGAGAACAGCCCCTGCGCCCTGACCGTTGACTTCGCTCTGACCTACTTCCTGGTCTCTGGCGAATTGGAGCGCAGCAACCAGCCTGTGAACCTGATCATCACCGACGCTTCCGGCATGTCCGTTCTGACTGCCTGGGCTGCCGGTAAGTTCTCCTCCTCTACCGTCAAGAAGACCTTCGAGGAGCTGGACATTGCCAACAAGATCAAGAACCGCACCCTGATCATCCCCGGCAAGGTCGCCGTTATGAAGGGCGAAATTCAGGAGAAGCTGCCTGAGTGGAACGTGGTCGTTGGCCCCCTGGAGGCTGTCCAGCTGCCCAAGTACATGAAGGACAAGGAGTACGAGGCTGGCGTTAAGGCTGCCGAGGCTGAGCGTGCTTCCAAGGTCGGCACCGTGCAGGAAGTCGTCAAGGAGCTGTCCTTCGAGGAACTGCTGGCTACCAAGGTTCCCGCTATCGAAGTGGTGGACATGGGCGTTTCCTACAAGGGCCACAACCCCGAGGCAAAGACCTTCGTCACCATCGGCGAGCGGATCCACTGCATCGCTCCCACCATCCGCAAGGCTATGGACGAGCGGGATCCCAAGCCCATCCTGGAGCGTGCCGCTCAGCAGATCAAGGCTGGCGCTACCTACCTGGACGTCAACATCGGACCTGCTGAGAAGGACGGTCCCGAGCGTA
>CAYXUI010000124.1:0-1702 GCA_964468195.1 uncultured Oscillospiraceae bacterium
CTTCGTTGGCCTCGGTCTCGATCATGACCACCTTCTCGAAGGTGGAGGAGATGCACACGAAGCACTCGCAGGCTTCCCGCTCGTCGGCGGAGGGGTTGACGATATACTGGCCGTTCAGGTAAGCCACGTTGGTGGTAGCCACGGGGCCGTTCCAGGGCACATCGGAAGAAGCGATAGCAATGGAAGCACCCAGGGAAGCCACAATCTCAACAGGGTTGTCGTAATCATTGGCCAGCACGGTGCAGGTAACGACGGTATCGTTACGCAGCTCTTCGTCGAACAGGGGACGCATGGGCCGGTCGATGATACGGCTGTTCAGAATGCCCCGCTCGGAGGGCTTGCCCTCGCGACGGTTGAAGGAGCCGGGGATCCGGCCCACGGAATACATTCTCTCCTCGAACTCGATGGTCAGAGGGAAGTAGTCGATACCGGCCTTGGGGATGGGGTTGCAGGTGCAGGTCACCAGCACCACGGTGTCGCCATAGCGGCAGATGCACTCGGCGTTGGCCAGTTCTGCGACCTTACCGGTCTCCACGGTAAAGGCACGGCCGCCGATTTCCATCTCGTAAACATGATGGTTGGGATACTGTTTGCGCTTAATCATTGGTTTTAACCTCCTAAATAGATTTGGGGAATTACAAATTACGAATTACAAATTTTTGTAACCTCCCCCAGTCAACAGGAGAAATCATTTGTAATTATGAATTTGTAATTCATAATTATTCTGTCGGGAGGTTTAGCACTTGAATCAGACGCCGATATTTCGGCAGCTCATTCAACTGCTAAATATCTCCCGATTTTTTTGTAGGATTGTAGGGCGGAGGCATGCCTCCGCCGACCAGCTCAGAATCTCTGACCTGGCTGCCCATTTTGGTGCACGGCGGGGACATGTCCCCGCCCTACAAGGGCATTTCGCCGAAAAAGCGGCGATGGAACCATCGCCGCTTTTTTCGATATCTTACTTACGGATACCCAGCTTGGCGATCAGAGCGCGGTAGCGGTTGATGTCCTTCTTGGCCAGATAGTCCAGCATCTTGCGGCGCTTACCGACCATCATCAGCAGACCACGGCGGGAGTGGTTGTCGTGCTTGTGGGTACGCAGGTGCTCGGTCAGCTCGTTGATACGGGCGGTCAGAATGGCAACCTGAACCTCGGGGGAACCGGTGTCGCCTTCGTGAGTAGCGTTCTCCAGGATAACCTGGGTCTTCTTTTCCTTCTGGATCATGGGAAATTTCCACCTTTCATAAATATTGTCCAGCAGCCAAGTAGGCGGCGGTGAAATAACCGCACAACTGAGCAGCGGACGAAAATAATTGCTGTTTTTCCACAGCCTTTTAATAGTATCACAGCTTTTTCAAAATGTAAAGGACTTTTTCAAGAAAAAAGTGAACGAAAAGCCGCTGCAGGGGTGGTGCCCACGACACCCCGCCCTGCGAGGGAAATTTCTAAAAACACAACATTTCCCTAAAAAATATCTTGACATTTTTCTTCTTTTATACTAATATAAATTGGTCTGCGAATGCGGACAACTCTTTGCTCGTGCAGCGCACGGGCCATTCAGACCATAAGGAGGTGCAATCAACATGGCTAAGATCACCGGTAAGTATGAGGTGCTCTACATCATCGACCCCACCAAGGGCGAGGAGGGCATCGCAGCACTTGTGGAAAAGTTCAAGGCAATGGTGGAGGCGGAGGGTACTCT
>CAYXUI010000125.1:0-1639 GCA_964468195.1 uncultured Oscillospiraceae bacterium
TTTTCGGTGCGGGTTCCTTTTTCTCATCTGCAAACAAATCCGGCAGGAACATCAGCAGCAGGAAAATGGCGCCGGCGGAGATGGCGATGTAGGTTCCCGGGGGATTCTGGATATAACTGGCCACATAGCCAAGCAAGGGGATGGTGAACACCGGGGTGCCGATGACATTTTTATAATGTACCAGGCTGCCGTCCTCGGCGTCATTGGCGTCGCCCTTGGTGCGGTAGCGGATGGTTTCCGGATCTTCTTCATCGGGGACCACTTCCACGATGCGGTGGGTAGCGATGGTATCTTCACTGAGCATAAAGGTGATAACATCCCCGGAACCTAAGTCCCGGTAGTCCACATCCTTTACATAAATCAGGGAGCCTACATGGTAGGTCGGTTCCATGGAACCGGAAAGCACGGTGAACACCTGCAGCCCCACCAGCCGGGCCCCGGCCAGCAGCAGCGCCAGAACCACCGCACAGACCACCAGAAGGGTGGTGATGGCATCCCAAACTTTTTTGAATGCGTGCATATTTTTTCTTATTTCTCCTCGTGTTTTACAAAGTAATCCTTCCGGACATTGGGGGTGACGAAGGAATCGATCTGGTTGAAGACCCAGGCCGTAGTCTCTTCATCATTTTCCAGATCCCCGTCCATGACCCGGGCGGCGAAGAACAGCATGGTGCAGAACACCTGGTGGCACAGCATTTCCATATTGGTGCCATCCTTAAACCAGGGGCGGATCCGCTCCACCAGGGGCCCGTAAGCATCCATATGCTCGCGGTACACATGATTCAATCCGATGGAGGCAAAATAGACGCGGATATAGAAAATACAATCGTCCCGCTCTTCTAGGATGAAGTCCCAGCTGCGCTTCCAGATGACGTAAGCCCGCTCCCGATAGGACAGCCGCTGGTCATAAACCACGGGGAACAGTTCATTCAGAAGTTCCGCAAAATTTGCGTTCTCCATGTTCAGTGTCTCATTCAGCAGGTCGTCTTTCCCGGCGAAGCATTTATAAATGTAGGCTTCGTTCAGCTTTGCCTCTTTGGCGATGGCTTTGGTGGTGACTTTGTCCAGCCCGTCCCGTGCGACGACCCGGACAGCGGCATCCTTAAAGGCCTGCTGCATCTCGTTAATTTCCAACTCTACACTCCTCTTGGTATCCGTAAGCAGTCACTTATTTCACCTTCCAAAGAAATACAGAACACCGAAGGCGGTTCTGCAAAAGTGCTGGGTCGGCAAGGTGCAAAGGGTGGGGAGCTTACGTTCTCTCTCTTATTTCCGGGAGCCAAGCTGGCTCATCGAGCGTTCATCCAAATTATAACACAGCTGAAATAAAAAATCAAAACTCTTCCGGCAAACAGTCCGCTAAGATGGTAAAAATTTTTTCACAAATTTTATCAGGTTTCGACAAAGGCTTTTTGGCTGTTTTGTATTGCGTCCCAAAAACAGGTGTCCCCCCCCCGCGGATAGTCTTAAAAAATGAAAGAGAACCCCAGGCCGCTGCATAACCTCCCGGGATTTACATATTATAACATCGTAAGTTGTAAATTAAAGGAGAAAGAACGTATGAAAGCAACCGGCATTGTCAGACGGGTGGACGATTAGGTTATAATAGGGACAAGGTCAGAAAGCCTTGAAAACACTG
>CAYXUI010000126.1:0-1593 GCA_964468195.1 uncultured Oscillospiraceae bacterium
TCGGTGAACCCGGTACCCAGCTGACCATGCGTACCTTCCACTCCGGCGGCGTTGCCGGTGACGATATCACCCAGGGTCTTCCCAGAGTTGAAGAACTGTTCGAGGCCCGCCGTCCCAAGAAGATGGCCCAGATTTCCGAGATCACCGGTGTGGTCAACATCGATGATACCCGCCGCACTGCTCTGCGTAACATCACCGTTACCGCCGATGACGGCGAGGTGAAGGTCTATCAGGTGCCTTACTCCGTGGGCCTGAAGGTTACCCATGGCAAGATCGTCCAGAAGGGCGAGCCCATCACCGATGGTGCTCTGTATCCTCAGGATGTTCTGCGGATCTCCGGCGTGGAAGCTGTCCAGCACTATCTGGTGCAGTCTGTTCAGGCTGTGTACCGTCAGCAGGGCGTTGATATCAACGATAAGCATATCGAAGTTATCATCCGCCAGATGATGCGGAAAGTCCGTGTGGAAGATCCCGGCGACTCCACTCTGCTCACCGGTTCCGTTGTGGATCTGTTTGAGTTCGAGGACGCCAACGCAGAGGTTCAGGCCCGGATCGATGCCGGTGAGACCGAACTGCGGAAGGCAGAATGCTCCGCCATGTTGCTGGGCATCACCAAGGCCGCTCTGGCTACCGATTCCTTCCTGTCCGCCGCATCCTTCCAGGAGACCACCAAGGTCCTGACCGACGCCGCCATCAAGGGCAAGGTCGACCATCTGGTTGGCCTGAAGGAGAACGTGCTGATCGGTAAGCTGATTCCCGCCGGTTCCGGTCTGGCAGCCTACCGGGATTATCAGCCCGGCGCCACCCCCGAACCCCGGCTTCCTGAGGAAGTCATGGAAAACGCCATGAACTGATTCTGATTCAAAATACCGTCACCATTCGGTGACGGTATTTTTGAATCAAAGTTAGAAGTGCATCCGTAGGGAAAGGATCTCCCGTTCCGTTGCGCAAGGCAGAAATCCGGTATCATTGTAATCCAGTGTGCGCAACGAAACGCAAGGACACTGCATGCTCAGACGTGTGCAGAAGGACGGGAAACCCGTCCCCTACGCGGGAGATAAAACTCTTGACTGTGTGCAATCGTCCGCTAAAGGGGGACGATTGCACACGAAAGCGTTATCGTAGAAAACAGCAAGAAGGAAATCGCATTTTCACAAAAATTTATCCCAATTTTTTGTTGACTTTTTCGGAAAAGTGCGTATAATATGTTTTTGTATGGATAAGAAAAACGATTGTAAAATACCGAAGTACGGCACACGGCAGGTTTCCACTCCGGAGAATCTGGTCGTGGGGGCCAAACAGCTGAAAAAAGCTGTGATGGCGGGCCGTGCCCAGCAGGTGTTTCTGGCGGAAAACGCCGATCCTGCCGTAACGGAGCCTCTGGCATCCCTCTGCGGCGAACATCACATACAGATCACCTGGGTGACCACCATGGCTGAACTCGGCCAGGCCTGCGGCATCGAGGTGGGGGCAGCGGCTGCTGCTGTCCTGCATCCCTGATTCTACCGGAATGATCCGTAGAATAGATACCCGCCCACAAGGCGAGAACGAAAGAAAGGAGAAAATCAATGCCTACTTTTAATCAGCTCGTTC
>CAYXUI010000127.1:0-1493 GCA_964468195.1 uncultured Oscillospiraceae bacterium
TTTCATGCCGTATTTTCTGTTTTCCTGCTGTTTCATATTCAGAACCCTCCTGTAAACGTCCCTGGAGGCGGTAACCTGGGAAAAGGTTTTCTGGTATTCCTGCTTAAACATAGGCATCCTCCTCCAATAAAGTAACTTTCAGTAATTCTCTGCCCCGCTTTAGCCGGGAACACACGGTATTTTTGGGCAGTCGCAGAAGCTTTCCGACTTCCTCCGTTGTGTATTCCTCATAGTAATGCAGATAGATTGGCAACCTGTATTTTTCCGGCAGAGCCATCACGGCATAAAACAGGTTCGACTGTTCCGGGTTTTCAAAGGTGATCGTTGCCGCATAATCCTCAAAAGAAGCTCTGCGCCACCATTTGCTTCGGGTCAGGTTTTTGCACTCATTCACGGTTACACGGATCAGCCAGTTGCGAACATGGTCGTCACTTTCAAAAGGCTTTTCCTCCCGAAGCAGCTTCAAAAACACATTTTGGGTCACATCTTCCGCATCGGCGCCGGAACGCAAAGCATTCAGGGCTACCCGAAATACCGTATCTATGTACTTCCGAGCCAAAGGGGTAAATTGCGCATTATCCATAACGTTGTCTCCTTGAAATGCATTTCATCTGTTATACACCTCAGCGCCCCGGTTTGATTGCATGGCTCCGGAAAATTTTTAATTGGGACGAAAAAGCCCTCTCTGTATGTCAAACGCACACAAAGAGGACTTCCCATTCCGTTTTTCAATTGTCAATGGCATCCACAATACAGGCAATCCCGGCAATCATGGAAAAGAGCGTCGCCCCTCCCAGCATATCATTGAAAGCCGCACCCAAAAATGCGCCCACAATCCCCGAAAGCACCATCACGAGCACGGATACCACGGTTCTGCCGTTTTTCATAGGTACCGCCTCCTTCAACCCAAATCAACGGTATTCCATTCCACCTGCACCGCATCCTCCACTGGGAAATAATCTCCGGTATGGCTGTTCAAGCCGCTGGCTTTCCATGCCTGGTCAAAGGAAATGGTTTCCAAATTGCTCAAATACACAAAAGTCGTATCGCAGGCGGCGTTGTTGAGCCGTCCGGTGATTTCCAGCCGGTATTGATAGGAATGGCCGCCGCATTGCCAGGTGCCGTTGGACATTTCGGAATAGGTTTGCAGATTGCCTTCAACGGTGTTTTCGATCTGGTTCTCTTTCACGCAACCGAGTAGCCCCAGCAGACAGGCCAGAATGCATAGAAACGCAATTCTCTTTTTCACGGGATTTTCCTCCTTTTGTCTGGATTCAGTGAAAGTCAATAATTTTCTCTCCCCGATAGACCAGCTGCCCTTTTTCGTGAAGATGGTATCCGTCATAAGAAAATGACGAAACATAAAAAGCCTTTTTCTTCCCGTCAACGGAAAACACCACCACATATTTCTCCCGTTTTCCATTGCCTGCGTATTGGGAAAAGGATTCTGCCCTGTGTTTGCCGATCACCTCAGCCGGAACCCTTTGGACAGG
>CAYXUI010000128.1:0-1476 GCA_964468195.1 uncultured Oscillospiraceae bacterium
ATAAGATTGTCCTTTCTTCCAAAGGCGGTCGTCGCACGGTTGCTGAATTTCGGGAGCCAATTATTTTGAATCATGGAAAAGACTCGCGCCTAATCGTTTATACAGCAGAGTTGTCTGAGACAGTATCCCTCGCAAGTGAAGGATTTGGCGGTTTCAAATGGACTTCCACCTATCAGGAAGCGAAATATTATGGCCTCACTGAGTATACTGTTGATTTAAGCCAGCTTTCTGAAGAAGATTTCCTTGTCAATAATGAATCGAAGATCCTAACGATACGAATTCCCTATGCCGTTCTTTCCCCCATTAACATTCTGGATGATAAGACCCAATTCAAAGATGCCCAAAAGGGATGGCTGGGCCCCAAGGATGTGGAATTGACACCGGAGGAACATACAAAACTGATGTTGGAAGTCAAAGAAAAGATGAAGGCACAGCTGATCGATCAGGACATCATGGTGAAAGCCAATGAAGAAGCCAAATCTACTGTTACAGAGCTGTTTTCTGCTACTGTCCAATCCGTTGATCCAGAATTCAGCGTAGTGGTTGTACACTAATGGAGGAGAGCATATGGAAAAATATTTGCAAATCGCCGGAGCTGTTATTTTGGCACTGGCCATCATTCTGTCCTGCACAGTCGTTGGGACGAAGATGACAGACCCCGCAACCTATTCTCACATCATCGAGGTTTTGGATGATAATCGGGCAACCGTGTTAAAGCTGACAGCTGCATCTGCAGCGGCATCCGCTGCTGTCTCTGCGTTGCCGGATGACATTTGTTCGCCTCTTGCGCAAGAGATTTCCGAGTTTACTACATACTTCATGCTGATTCTCAGTGTTCTGTATTTGGAGAAGTACCTGCTCACGATTTTTGGCGCAGCAGCCTGCTATCTGCTTGTTCCGGCCGGATGTAGCGCACTTTTGGTGAACTGCTTTTTCCCAAAAGCTACACTGCAAAGCATCGGAACCAAGCTGGTGATTTTCGGTGCGGCATTACTCCTTGTTATTCCCAGCAGCGTCTGGGTCTCTGACCAGATCAATGCAATTTATGCTGAGTCGATTGAGCTATCTGTTGATGCCGCTACTGCGGTCAGTGAAAACCTGATTGGAGATGCTACCGGTGAAGACGAAGAAAACACCACAGTGATCGATGAGGCGAAAGCGCTTCTGGGGGATCTGTCCGGTTCTGTAGCCGGTGTGGTGGATCAGTTCAAGAATCTGCTGAATCGCTTTATTGAAGCGACAGCTGTTATGATCGTTACCACTTGTCTTATCCCGATTTTGGTAATTGTATTCTATGTCTGGATCGTTAAAACGCTATTTAATGTTCAGGTCATTCTCCCCTCAAGTTTTCCAAGGCCTAAGAAGCTGAAACATACTCACAAAGACGATGGGGAGCTGGCGTTGACCGAGTAAGTCCTTCGCCTGATAAACAGAAAAACCCGGGATTGGTTCGTGATGATCACGCTTCCAATCTCG
>CAYXUI010000129.1:0-1437 GCA_964468195.1 uncultured Oscillospiraceae bacterium
CCGAAGCCGATGTCGTATGCCCAGCCGTCGCCGCCGAAGATCCAGATGGACTTCTTGGACAGGTATTCCTTCTTGGACAGGATGTCCTTGACGGTGTCGCAGCAGACGTTGGCTTCCAGGTTGGCAACCAGAGCCTTGGTAGCAGCCTTGTTGGCCTCGCCGTCTTCCATGGTGTCCAGCCAGTTCTGGCAGACAGCCTTGCGCTCTTCGCACTCGGTGTTGGCCAGGACAGTTCTGACCTTGTTGGCCAGGGACTCACGGATCACGGACTGAGCGGTGTACATACCCAGACCCTGCTCAGCGTTGTCCTCGAACAGGGAGTTCTGCCATGCGGGGCCGTGGCCGTCAGCATTGACAGTGTAGGGAGAGGTAGCAGCGGGGCCGCCCCAGATGGAGGAACAGCCGGTAGCGTTGGCGATGTACATACGGTCGCCGAACAGCTGGGTCACCAGACGGGCGTAAGAAGTCTCGGCACAGCCTGCGCAGGAGCCGGAGAACTCCAGCAGGGGCTTTCTGAACTGAGAGCCCTTAACGGTGTTGTCCTGCATATCCTTCTTCTCGGAGACCTTGGCGACCATGTAGTTGAAGACTTCCTGCTCGGGCAGTTCGCCTTCCTGGGGAACCATGGTGATAGCCTGAGTGGGGCAGACGCCGACACAGACACCGCAGCCCATGCAGTCCAGAGGAGACACGGACATGGTGTACTTGTAGACACCCTTACCCTTACCGGCCTTCACATCCACCAGACGGGCGTTGGCGGGAGCGGCAGCAGCCTCTTCAGCGGTCAGAGCGTAGGGACGGATGGTAGCATGGGGGCAGACATAAGCACAGTTGTTGCACTGGATGCACTTGGTCTCGTCCCAGTGAGGTACGGAGACAGCGACACCGCGCTTCTCGTAAGCGGCAGCGCCCAGGGGGAACTGACCATCTTCCAGACCATTGAAGGCGGAAACGGGCAGGGAGTAGCCGTCCATACGGCCGACGGGCTGCAGAATGTTCTTAACGACACTGACAGTAGCCTCGTTGCCTTCCAGAACGACCTCAGCCTTGTGATCCTCAGCGTTGGCCCAGGAAGCGGGAACATCGATCTTGACGTAAGCGGTAGCACCGGCATCGATGGCGTTCCAGTTCTTCTCGACGACGTCACGGCCCTTCTTCAGGTAGGAGTGCTCAGCAGCGTCCTTCATGTACTTGATGGCATCCTCAGCGGGCATGACTTTAGCCAGGGAGAAGAAAGCGGACTGCAGGATGGTGTTGGTGCGCTTGCCCATACCAACCTTGATAGCCAAGTCGATGGCGTTGATGGTGTACAGCTGGATGTTGTTGTTAGCGATGTAACGCTTGGAAGCGGCATCCAGGTGATGCTCCAGCTCCTCCAGGGACCACTGGCAGTTGATCAGGAACACGCCGCCGGGCTTGACGTCCTGAACGATCTTG
>CAYXUI010000130.1:0-1428 GCA_964468195.1 uncultured Oscillospiraceae bacterium
GCGCTGAGGTTTCCGGCGGTGGCCGTAAGCCCTGGCGTCAGAAGGGCACCGGCCGGGCTCGTCAGGGCTCTACCCGCGCTCCTCAGTGGACCCACGGCGGTATCGTGTTCGCTCCCAAGCCCCGCTCTTACAGCTTCAGCCTGAACAAGAAGGCTAAGCGCCTGGCTCTGAAGAGCGCACTGAGCGCCAAGGTTCAGGAGACCAACTTGGTGGTCATCGACTCCATCAAGATGGACGCTCCCAAGACCGCTGACTTCGCTAAGTTCCTGAAGGCTGTTGGCTGCGACACCAAGGCTCTGGTCGTCACCGCTGAGGCTGATCAGAACGTCGTCAAGTCTGGCCGCAACATCCCCGGCTGCGAGGTCACCTTCGCCAACCTGCTGAACGTTTACGATGTCGTCAACGCTAACAAGCTGGTCGTCGATAAGGCTGCTCTGGCCAAGATCGAGGAGGTATTCGCATAATGAACGCTTACGATATCATCAGAAGACCTGTTATCACCGAGCAGTCCATGGAGGCTGTTGCTGATAAGAAGTACGTTTTCATGGTGGACGTCAACGCCAACAAGACCCAGATCAAGGAAGCTGTTGAGCTGGCTTTCGGCGTTAAGGTCGCTAAGGTCAACACCATTCGTATGCAGGGTAAGGTCAAGCGCACCGGCGCTTACCCCGCTGGCAAGCGCGCCGACTACAAGAAGGCCATTGTCACCCTGACCGCTGATTCCAAGACCATCGAGCTGTTCGAGGGTATGGTCTAATAACCAATCTCAAAAAGGAGAGAAACGCAAATGGCAATTAAGACTTTTAAGCCTTACACCCCCGCTCGCCGTAACATGACTGTTTCCGGCTTTGACGGCGTGGACAAGAAGGCAAAACCTGAGCGTAGCCTGGTTGAGACCCTGAAGAAGCATGCTGGTCGCAACAGCTATGGTCATATCACTGTCCGTCATCACGGCGGCGGCAACAAGCGGAAGTATCGTGTGATCGACTTCAAGCGTCTGAAGACCGAGATGCCCGCCACCGTGCAGCGCATCGAGTACGATCCCAACCGCTCCGCTTATATCGCTCTGATCAAGTACGAGGACAACACCCTGTCCTACATCCTGGCTCCCTACGGCCTGAAGGCTGGCGATGTGGTCATCGCTTCCGCTTCCGCCGATATCAAGCCCGGTAACTGCCTGCCCATCGCTAACATCCCTGTCGGTACTGTGATCCACAACGTGGAGCTGCAGCCCGGCCACGGCGCTCAGCTGGTTCGTTCCGCTGGTGCTGCTGCTCAGCTGATGGCTAAGGAAGGCGAACTGGCTCAGGTTCGTCTGCCCTCCGGCGAAGTGCGTTACGTCCGTACCAACTGCACTGCCTGCATCGGTCAGGTCGGCAATCTGGATCACGAGAACGTCCACATCGGTAAGGCTGGCCGCAAGCGTCA
>CAYXUI010000131.1:0-1425 GCA_964468195.1 uncultured Oscillospiraceae bacterium
CATCCTTGAGGACAGCCCGGAAGGTATACAGGCTCTGCTTGAGAATTTCTTCCCGGTGCGCCACGAAGAGCAGACGGCAAGATTTGTTAGGGTTCTGTTTGCGGAAGCGCTTGTAATCCAGTGCAGAAATGACTGTCTTGCCGGTGCCGGTAGCAGCTACCACCAGATTGCGGGTATATCCCCGAACCGTTCGTTCGGCTTCCAGCTTGTCCAGGATCTCCTGCTGATAGGAATAGGGCGTAATATCCATGGTGTAGACATCCGCATTGTTGGTATCGAAATATTTTTCTGCCTTCAGCGCGCGGGCAAGGCGTTCCTTCTGATCCTCGGAATAATACTCAAATTCATTGGAGTTCCAATAACTCTCGAAAGTCGCTGCAATTTTATTGATGGTCTCCGGAAGGTCCTTCTTTGTTACCTTCACGTTCCATTCCAAACCGCTGGAAATCGCCGCGTTGGAGAGGTTGGAGAAACCGACATAGGCCGTCGTAAATCCGGTATCGCGATAGAACACGTAGGTTTTGGCATGAAGCCGGGTGCGTTTCGTGTCGTAGCTGACTTTGATTCTGGTATTGGGAAGCTGCCGCAGTTCCTCGATGGCCTTCACATCGGTGGCCCCCATATAGGACGTGGTAATGATTCGCAGCTCGCCGCCATTCTCGGCAAATTCCCGTAGCTCGTCCATCAGCAGGCGCAGTCCGCTCCATTTGATAAAGGACACCAGCATATCAATGCGATTCGCAGATACGATTTCCTTTTTCAGTTCCGTATACATTTGCGGCTCATGGATCGCACCGGTAAACAGGGAGCTTTGGGAAATCGAAGTCTCCGGGCGGCTCAGATCGGAGGCCGTCTTACCAACTGCCAAGCGTGGATCTGCTTCCCGTAAAAGAGCAAGAAGCTGCTCTGCACACTGGTCAACGCCCAGTGCGGCAAAGTCAGCTTCTTTTGTTGTGCTTTGGATGAGATCAACGATCTGATTGGTCAGCGCAATTTGGGCAGAGATATCCCCACCATTGTCCAGAACATTATCCAGGCCCTTCTGAACCACATCCGCCAGATACTGCGCCAGCACCTTGGAGGCCTCGGCCTTATCAATGGGCGCAACAGCCTTGCGGGCTTCCGGAATCTCCGCAAGCTCGCTGCTTAGTGCGTTATTGATAACCTGTTCATAAAGGCCGGGATGTAACATAGCAGACGCCCCTCCAGTATGTCAAACTTTCTTATCACATGCACACAATTCCTCTAGGAAAATCAATCCTTAGAATAATCAAATTGATTCAGTTCTAGAATGTTGTTATACATTCGTTTTGCAAGGTATTCTGTTCGTTTTGATGGGTCATGCACTTTTTCACTATATATTATACACATTTCTCACTCATAAGGCAAGATAGTCTCGCACCATAGTGCGAAACTATCTTGCCT
>CAYXUI010000132.1:0-1349 GCA_964468195.1 uncultured Oscillospiraceae bacterium
AGCTACAGGTGCAAACGAAATCCGTGGATTATTTATTAAAGATAGTACAGCTGGTATTTATGTTTACTGTGCTGGTAATTATAAAGATGGAGACGCAAAAGTTGGTGACAAAGTAAAAGTTTCTGGTGAAATCGGATTCAATTATGAAGCAATTCAAATCTGTGGTTCAACTACAAATCCATTAAACATTGAAGTTGTTGAAACTAACCAACCAGCTCCTTCATATACAAGTGAAACAAAATCATTAAGCGAAGCAATTTCTGGTGATTACCAATCGTATGCTAGTAACTTCCATAAAGTATATGCAAAAGTTGAAAAATCAATTGGAACAAATACAAATATTAATTTAGTAGATCCATATACTGGTGAAGCAGTACAAGTTTACTACAGAACAAGTTTAGCTGGAATTACTGGTATTGAAATTAAAAATAATTTACTTGAAACAATGGAATCTTTAGTTGGTAAATATGTTAATATTCCAATCGTAATCTATTATGCAAACAATACAGACACCGTTACTCCTATTAGAGTACAACTTGCAATGGGTTCAATCGAAATGGCTGATGCTCCAACATTAACTGATGCTGATATGATTGCTCAAACAATTACAAAACTTTCTCAATTAGAAGGAACTTATGAACCTGGTGATGAATTAGCATTAATTACTAGTGATGCAACAACAGGAACAACTATTACTTGGGATGCAGATGTTAACGATGTTATCGATTTAACAAGCGGAAAAATTAGCGAAACAGCAGCAAATCAAACAGTTAAATTAACTGCTACAGTTAAAAAAGGAACTGCTACTGATACAGTAGATATCGAAATCGTTATTAAAAAGACAGTTTTAAATCCTGCTCCTGCAGCTGGAACATATGTATATGAAGTAGTAACTACTGAAAGTACATTATATGCTTTAGCTGAAATGGACGGAAATTATTTAAAAACTACAACAGATAAAGCAGCTGCAGCTACAGTTGTATTAACTGAAGTAAACGGCGGATATACTATCACTCTTGGTGGAAAATACTTAAGAGTTGTAAGAAATGAGTCAAATGGTAAAACATATAATAATATTAATTTAGATGGAACTGCTAGTGATGTATGGACATGGAACGGAGAAGCTGGTGTTATGACATATAATATCAGTGGTACTGAATATTATATTGGAACATACAAAGGAAGCAATGGAACAATTTTCTCAACATTTAGCGCAAGCGCAATCTCTTATATTACTGGAAATAACGCAGCTAACGTTGGTGTTACAAACTTTATCACTAAATTTGTTTCATCATCTGATACTCCTACATGTGAACATAGCTGGGATGATGGTATTGTAACAAAAAAAC
>CAYXUI010000133.1:0-1327 GCA_964468195.1 uncultured Oscillospiraceae bacterium
TTCAGCACCACCGCCAGGGTGGGGAAGAAATTCAGGAAGGAATCGCAGTATTCGCAGCTTTCCAGCAGGATGGTGTCACCATGGCCCACCCGGTGGCTTGCATGGAGCAGGGGCAGGTAACCGCCGATCATCACCGTGGGATCTAAGTTTGCCTCCATCAGGATGTGGGTCATCATGGAAGTGGTGGTGGTTTTGCCGTGGGTACCGGAAATGCACACGGCATTTTTATAAGAGCGCATGATCTGCCCCCAGGCCTGGGCCCGCTCAAACACCGGGATGCCACCGGCACGGGCGGCAGCGATCTCCGGGTTGTCATTATTGGCCGCAGCCGTACGGATGATGCAGTCAGCTCCCTGAATGTTTTGGGCATGATGGCCGATGGCCACCGGGATCCCCTTGGCCTCCAGCTCTTCCGTGCCGGAAGAAGCACTCATATCCGAGCCGGTCACCGTGATCCCCATACCCTTCAGCACCAGACCCAGCGGCCGCATGGAAACGCCGCCAATGCCCACCAGATGGATGTGCTTGCCGGGCTGAAGGAATTTTGCGATTTTTTTATTCTGAAACATAATGATAAAATCCCCCGTAAAGGTTACTTCTTTGCACAATCTTAAGCATTATACATCATAGCGCCGGATTTTACAACAACAAAATGTTTCATTTATCCGGTGGTTTTCGATTTTACAGTGAAAAAGCCGGGCATTTCTGTGGATTGCATAAAAAAGAGCCTGTCCGGATGGACAGGCTCTTTTGTTGTGAATATGGAAAATTACACGCCGGAGTAAGCAGCGAAGCCTGCGTCGATGGGCAGGATCACGCCGGTGATGGCGGAAGCTGCCTTGTCGTCGGTCAGGAAGAACACGCCGCCCAGCAGCTCCTCGGAGTCAACAAAGCGATCCATGGGAGTGCCACGGAGGATCTTGCCGGAACGAGCGGTGGGAGTGCCATCGGGGTTGAACAGCAGAGCACGGTTCTGGTTGGAAACCAGGAAGCCGGGAGCGATGGCGTTGCAGCGGATGCCGGTACCGGCAAAGTGGGTAGCCAGCCACTGGGTGAAGTTGGAGATAGCGGCCTTGGCGCCGGAGTAAGCGGGGATCTTGGTCAGGGGGATGTATGCGTTCATGGAGGAGATGTTCAGGATGTTGCCGCACTTACGCTCCACCATGTCCTGAGCGAAGACCTGCGTGGGCAGCAGGGTGCCCTGGAAGTTCAGCTTGAAGACGAAGTCAACGCCGGCCTGATCCAGGTCGAAGAAGGTCTTCTGGCCTTCCTTGGCCTCGTGCTGGTACTCGTTGTCGGTGGTGGCACGGGGGTTGTTGCCGCCGGC
>CAYXUI010000134.1:0-1222 GCA_964468195.1 uncultured Oscillospiraceae bacterium
AGCAGATGGTCATGGATGACCAGGCTCTGTTCATGCCCAACGGCACCTGGATCGTTGGCGAAATGGCTGACTATCAGGCTACCCTGGACGCTGAGAACTTCGGCTGGGGCATGACCGCTCTGCCCGCTGTTACCGAGGGCGGCGCCGGCTACTCCTTCTGCTGGTTCGAGCAGGCCTGGATCCCCGCCGGTGCTGAGCACATTGCCGAGGCTGAGCAGTTCGTTGCTTTCCTGTACTCCGACAAGGCTGCTGAGATCTTCGCTTCCGTGGGCGCTATCCAGCCCATCAACGGCGTTGCTGACATGCTGGAGGGTGACAACGTGATGTTCTACTCCATCTACGACAACGGCGCTAAGGCTGCTATGGGCGGCTTCGCTGCTTACTCCGAAATCCCCGGCATCGACAACACCTCCGTGTTCTTCGAGCCCATCAACTCTCTGGTTGCCGGTACCATCACCATCGATGAGTACGCTGCCAACGTCATCGACGCTACCAACCAGATGCGTGAGAACCTGATCGGCTGATCTTCTGCCCATTGGATTAAGACGTAATGCGCTTGGGTGGCAGTGACTTCTGTCACTGCCACCCATTTTCTTTTCGCAAAGGTGTTTTCCCCTGGACGGGCACCGCATGTCTAAGGGAAAACACCTTTTCAAACCCAATAGAAAAATTCAAGGAGATGGTTCGTACATGAAAAGCAACGCAAGGCGCAACACCTTCCTCATCTGCTGCGTCGCCCCGGCGGTGATCCTGTTTGCGATCTTTATGATCTGGCCCACGATCAACGTGTTCCGGCTGTCGCTGTATCAGCGCAGCACCTTTAACCCCGAGGAAATTTTCATCGGCTTCAAGAATTTCCAGATGCTGATGAAGGACACCAAGTTCATCCGTTCCATGCAGAATATGCTTCTGCTGATCGTGATGGTCACCGTGTTCACCATGTCCTCCGCCCTGATCTTCGCCGGAATTCTCACCCGGGAAAAGCTGAAGGGGCAGGACTTCTTCCGTATCGTTTTTTACATCCCCAATATCCTCTCCGTCGTTGTCATTTCCGGCATTTTCTCTGCCATCTATGACGTGGACAGAGGTCTGCTCAACAGCATTCTGAACCTCTTTGGCAAGGAAGGTATCCTGTGGAAGGGCGAGAGCCATGTTATGCTGAGTTTGGTCATTGCCATGGTCTGGCAGGCCATCGGCTACTACATGGTCATGTATATGTCCT
>CAYXUI010000135.1:0-1196 GCA_964468195.1 uncultured Oscillospiraceae bacterium
TACCGGGTATGAACCGGCTACTCTACCAACTGAGTTATGCCGCCATGTGGTCAAGCCAACTTCGGCACCGCCGAAATCAGCTTCATCAGTATACCCCAGAAAGCGCAATTTGTCAAGGATTTTTTTCGATTTTTTTATTTTCTTTTTGGGCACACTGGTTTTGAGGTGAAATGTTGTGAATATCCGGAAAAATGGCGGTTTCTTTCTGCTGGGCGGCAGCGCCTATGTGGGGCTGGAACTGCTTTGGCGGGGCAGGAGCCACATCAGCATGTTCCTTGCCGGTGGCAGCTGCTTTCTGGCCCTGGGGCAGCTGCGCCGGCTGTCCCTCCCCTATCCCCTGCGGCTGCTGGCCGGCAGCGGTCTCATCACCGCCGCAGAGCTGGGCACCGGCCTGCTGGTGAACCGGAACTATCAGGTCTGGGACTACCGTTCCCTTCCCGGCAATTTCCGGGGCCAGATCTGCCTGGCCTATTGTGCCCTGTGGATCCCCGTGTCCGCCGCCGGAATGGGGCTGTATGGGCTGGCAGAAAAGGGAATCCATTACAAATGAAAATCAAAAGCTGAAATGCCCCAATATTCAGAAAACCTTCAAGTGTGACTGTAGGGGCGACCATTGGTCGCCCGCTTGATATGTAGTTGGTCGGCGGGCGGCCAATGGCCGCCCCTACGAACTATGATAAAAGCCGGGCAGCTCCCCCCTTTTTGGGGAGGACTGCCCGGCTTTTCTTACTTTTCCAGAATCACGGCAGCATTCTGGTTTGCCAGGGTGCTGCGGATGTGCTCGGCGGCTTCGGCGGGAGTGAGCTTCACCTGTTCGCCGGTGACCATATTTTTCACAGAGCACTTGCCTTCGGCGATCTCATCTTCGCCCAGCAGTACCGTGAAGGGAACGCCCAGCTTATTGGCGTAGGCCATCTTCTGCTTGAACTTCTTCTGCTCCCCGTAGAGCTGCACCCGTAGACCGGTGGAACGGAGTTCCTCGGCCAGGGTAATGGCGGGGGCGATATCGCCCATGGGCAGCACCAGAGCATCGGCAGGAGCGCTGGGCAGTTCGGGGTTCAGCAGGCCCTGTTCATCCAGCACATAGAACAGTCTGGTCAGGCCGATGGAAATACCTACTCCGGGGAGGGCCTTTTCGGTATAGTAGCCCGCCAGATTGTCATAGCGGCCGCCGGAGCAGACGGAGCCGATCTCCG
>CAYXUI010000136.1:0-1167 GCA_964468195.1 uncultured Oscillospiraceae bacterium
ATACTCAGGGTGTGCAGAACCGTATGCAGTCCCGTTCCAAGTACGGTGCCAAGCGGCCCAAGGCTGGCAAGAAGAAGTAATTTCCTTCTCCATCCACATTTTCTTTGAATTTTTCCTGCCCTTACGCAAGGCAAGGCCTTGCCAATGAAGGTTTTATATAGAACCTCTTGGCCAGGCACAACGAAAGTAACACTTTCGAGTACCGATGAAATCATTAAATTATGAAGGAGGGAAGCAAAGTGCCCAGAAGAGGTAATGTTCCCAAGAGAGAGGTCCTCCCGGATCCTAATTATAATTCCGTTCTGGTTACCAAGCTCGTTAACAGCATCATGCTGGACGGCAAGAAGGGCGTCGCCCAGAAGGTCGTTTATGGTGCTTTCGAAATTGTCGAGAACAAGACCGGTAAGAACGGCCTGGAAGTCTTCCAGCAGGCTATGGAAAACATCATGCCCGCAGTGGAGCTGAAGGCTCGCCGTGTCGGTGGTGCTACCTACCAGGTGCCCATCGAAGTCCGTCCCGATCGTCGTCAGACCCTGGGTCTGCGTTGGATCACCACCTACTCCCGCACCCGCAGCGAGAACACCATGAAGGAGCGTCTGGCTGCTGAGATCATGGACGCCGCCAACAACACCGGCGCATCTGTGAAGAAGCGTGAGGACGTGCACAAGATGGCCGAGGCCAACAAGGCATTCGCCCATTTCCGCTGGTAATAAAGGAGTTACACCTGAATGGCTAGACAGTATTCTCTGGAAAATACCAGAAACTTCGGCATCATGGCTCACATCGATGCCGGTAAGACCACTACTACCGAGCGTATCCTGTTCTACACCGGTAAGAACTACAAGCTGGGTGAGACCCACGATGGTTCTGCCACCATGGACTGGATGGCTCAGGAGCAGGAGCGTGGTATCACCATCACTTCCGCTGCTACCACCTGCTTCTGGAAGGGCTGCCGTCTTAATATTATCGACACCCCGGGCCACGTTGACTTCACTGTGGAAGTCGAGCGTTCCCTGCGTGTTCTGGACGGTGCTGTCACCGTTCTGTGCGCCAAGGGCGGCGTTGAGCCCCAGACCGAGACCGTTTGGCGTCAGGCCGACGAGTACAAGGTTCCCCGTATGATCTACGTCAACAAGATGGACATCATGGGTGCCGACTTCTACCGCG
>CAYXUI010000137.1:0-1082 GCA_964468195.1 uncultured Oscillospiraceae bacterium
CGTTGCAGGCGGTACATCAGGGAATTTTTATGAATGTGTATCACCTGAGCTGTGCGAATGACACTTCGCTCGCACAGAAGGTATTGATAGAGGGTATCATACAGCTCACTGTTTTTCTCGGCATCATACTGTTTGAGGGTCTGCAGTGCTGGATGAATCAGCTGCTGGGTATGATTCTGTTCCTGAAACAGCCGTAACAGGTAAGGAAGGCCAACATCCTCCATGGGGTATATTCCCGGCTTTTCTCCGGCATATCGCAGCGCAAAAAGGGTTTGAAGGTAGCGGGTAGATGCCAATTGCAGATCATCAAAGGGCAGGGATATACCTGCCCTGTAATACTGTTTTTCCTTTTCACCAAAGAGATGGTCGAGAATACTCCTGGCATTTTCCGCTGTACTCAGAACTACCACATGGTTTTCATACAGCAGGGACACGCAAGGGGATTCCTGCTGTTGAAGTCGCTGTATCAAATTCCGCTGATAAATCACATCGCTTCGGAATGGGTTGTCAATGACAAGCAGCTTCCAGGGGCTTTTTGCTTTTTGCTCCAGATTATGCGCCAAATCTTCCGTCACCTGAACGCCTGACAGCAAATCCTCCAGAATGGCCGAGCTGGACCGCAGTGGTGCGCTGCGCTGTTGGGCTTCCAGGGTAGAGATCAGCACCTCATACAGCACCTGTATCAGCTCAATATCGCTGGGAACAATGGACTTATGGTACTCCCACAATCCCAGTGCGGCAATCTGTTGCTGATCAACGCATAAAAAGGTGCCAATGGTTTTGGTTCCATCGGGCAAAAAGTACACAGCAGGGGTATCCGTCCAGGAGCTGAGCTTTCCATCGGCTGTACGCATAGGCGCTCCCAATATAGCGATGGGAACATGTCCGAAATTCCGGGATTCTACCCAATACTCGTTAATATCCTCCCCCACATACTTGCTGCTCATGGCCAAAACAGTTCCATCCATATCGGAAACCATCATGGGGTTATTCAAGACCCAATCTCCCAAATCAATAATCTGCTGGAAGGATTTTCGTGCAGAGGCTTCCCACAAGGAAGTCTCCCAGGAATTATAGAAATC
>CAYXUI010000138.1:0-1003 GCA_964468195.1 uncultured Oscillospiraceae bacterium
AGTGGACGATCTGCTCGGAGGCGAACAGAGCGCCGCTTTCCTGCATGTCGGCCAGAATGACGGGGTTACTCTCCTCGGTCTTCATACCGGCGTACTTGCCTGCGTAGTCGGTGTGGCGGCCGTAGTCATCCACGGGGACAACCAGATCCATGCCGTAGCGCATGCAGGTCTGATAGTCGTCAGCACCGAAACCGGGGGCAGTGTGGACACAGCCCGTACCGGAATCCATGGTGACGTACTCGGCGTTCACCAGACGGGAAGTTTTGTCGATGAAGGGATGCTGGGCCAGCATGTTCTCGAAGAAGGCGCCGGGATAGGAGGCCAGCACTTCGTAGTGTTCAAAACCGCCCATCTTCATGGTCTTTTCCATCAGGGCTTCGGCCATGATGTAGGTCTCGCCGTTTTCAGCCTTCACCAGAACGTAAGTATCCCGGGGGTGCAGGCAGATGGCCATGTTGCCGGGGAGAGTCCAGATGGTGGTGGTCCAGATGACGAAGTAAGTCTTGCTCAGGTCGAACTGAGAAAGTTTCCCCTGATCGTTCTTCATGGCGAACTTGACGTAGACGGAAGTACAGGGATCGTCCTTGTACTCGATGTCAGCCTCGGCCACGGCGGTGGCACAGAAGGGGCACCAGGTCACAGGCTTCAGACCCTTGTAGATGTAGCCCTTGTCGAACATCCGGCCAAAGACCTTCACTTCCTGGGCTTCAAAATGCTTGTCCATGGTGCGGTAGGGATGCTCCCAGTCGCCCACGACGCCCAGACGCTTGAAGCCGCCCATCTGCTTCTGGATGAAGTCCTCGGCAAATTCAGAGCAGGCCTTCCGGAATTCCGGCACGGTCATGACCTTGTTCAGCTTCTTCTTGGAAGTCTCGATGGCACGCTCGATGGGCAGACCGTGGTTATCCCAGCCGGGGACGTAGGGGGTGTAGTAGCCCATCATGGCATGGCTGCGGATGATGAAGTCCTTCAGGGTCTTGTTCAGGGCGTGGCCCATGTGAAT